>NZ_JBSXNM010000043.1:0-205487 GCF_056857655.1 Paracoccus sp. L-17 | reverse complement strand
GCCACCGGTCGGCGTGAAGCCGATGCTGCCATCGGCCGGGGTATCGGCGGGATAGGACACGATCACCGAATCCGCGCCGTCATAGCTGAAGGCGATGGCCTCGAAGGTGACGGCCAGCGTCCAGGCCTCGTTGTCCGCGCCGCTGGCCGTGCCGGTCAGGGTCATCGTGCCCGGCTGGATCGCGTCGCTGTTGAACGAGAGAACGCCGTCCGCGATGCTGATGGCGTTCGGCCCGCTGACAGCCCATCCGGTTGCCTTGGCCGCCCCCGGAATCTGGTCGAAGATATTGTAATCCAGCGTCCCGAAATCCGTCGGATAGGCGCGAGCGGCGATCACGATGGGATCGGTGTGGATGGTCACGGCGTCCGAGGTGCCCGTTGCCGTGCCCTCGCTGTTGGTCCAGATATCCTGCGTCGTGATCACGCCGACGCGGCCGGTCGTGTCCAGCGTGTTGCCGGTCTGCCCGGCGATGGCCACGCCGTCCAGCAGCCAGACGGTTTCGCGCGCGGGCGCCGGGTTGCCGCTGGCATCGCCCGCCGTCCGCGTGAGGATGCTGCCCTCGGTCGTGCCACCGGCGATCGTCGGGGCGGCGATGACCGCAGGGGCGGCGAGGGCCGCGCCGCCGGCAGGAAGATCGACCTCGATTGTCGTGCCATCGACCCGCGTCAGGATCAGGCGCCCACTGACGACGCTTGCCGATGCCAGTGTTTTTTCCTGCGTCGTATCGGCCTTTCCGGCCGCGATAGCGGCAGCTTGCCTTGCGACGACATCGACATTGGCGGATGACGCTCCATTGCCGATGGGCAGGCCGGAAATGACATTCACGCGCCCGAGGAAATTTCCCGCCGTTGCCAGCCGCACCTCGACGGCGGCCTGGACCACGATCCGTTCAAACGGCTGCAGCTCGACTGCCTCATTCTGCGATGGCGGTATGGCCGAACTGACCAACACCGGGTTGGCGCCCTGGTTTTGCAGGATATCTCCCGGCACAAGGGCCAGCATGGGCGACCATGCCTTTCCGATAGATACTGATGGCATGCACTGCTCCTATGCTTTTGATGTTGTGGCAGGGATGCCTGATGCGACAGACAGCGTGCTGGCCCAGCTCCCTGTTGTCGCGATGCGAACGATGACCTCTGCTTCGCACTTGAACTGTTCGTCCCGGCGCAGGGCCAGTGCGTCATCGGGATCGGGCGGTTCCGACGCACAGACCAGGATCGTGTTCAATCCCCGGTTCCGCACGATATCGCCCGCTGTCAGCGTGATGGCGTCGGACCAGACAGAAGATGCTTGATAATCAGCCACGGACGGGCCCCCTAAAACTGACGATGTTCCGTGAGTTTTCGGAGGGGTTGCCCGGCATCCGGACCCGCCCTGGCTTTTGTCGGGGGCCTGCCCGGCAGTCTTTCCCGCTGTCATCCGGACCCCGGAGGGGTTGCCCATTGGCCCTAAATAGCCACAGCAGCAGACATTGCGCCAGAGAAAACACTTCGCCCCGTCCGATATCGGACGCCGTCGGATCGTCGGACGGACGAAAACGACAAGACCAAATAAATTTATATATATCAGATGTTTAGTGGTGAGCCCGACAGGATTCGAACCTGTGACCCACTGATTAAAAGTCAGTTGCTCTACCAACTGAGCTACGGGCCCAACACGGGGGGCTTACTAGGGGCGGGCATCCGGGGCGTCAAGCGGAAAAGCCGTCGCCTCTGGCGTAAATTTTGCCGGTATCCTATATGGCCCGGCATGAGCAACCTATCCGCCTCCGGTCTGGCTTTCCTGAAGATGCACGGGCTGGGCAACGATTTCGTGGTGATCGATCTGCGCGCGGGCGGCCAGCCGCCGGCGCCGGAGGTGATCGCGCGCATCGCAGACCGCCACCGCGGCGTGGGGTTCGACCAGCTTGCGGTGATCGAGGCGGATCCCGAGGCGGATCTGCGGCTGCGGTTCTGGAACGCCGATGGCACCTCCAGCGCCGCCTGCGGCAACGCCACCCGCTGCATCGCGCGGTTCGTCATGGACCAGACCGGGCGGGACCGGCTGAGCCTGCGAACCGATCACGCCGTCCTGCTGGCCGAGGATGCGGGGGCCGGGCTGACTCGGGTGAACATGGGGCAGCCGGTGCTGGACTGGCGTGCCATTCCGCTGGCCCGCGAGGTCGATATCGACCATCTGCCGATCGAGGGCGATCCGGTGGCCACGGGCATGGGCAACCCGCATCTGACCTTCTTCGTCGCGGAGGCGGCAGCGGTTGATCTGGACCGGTTCGGCCCGGACATGGAGCATCACCCGCTGTATCCCGAACGCACCAATGTCGAGGTGGTGCAGGTTCTGTCGCCCGACGAAATCCTGCTGCGGATCTGGGAACGCGGCACCGGGGCGACGCTGGCCTCGGGGTCGTGTTCCTGCGCGGCTGCCGTGGCTGCGGCGCGGCGCGGGCTGACCGGGCGGCGCGTGACGGTGACCGTGCCGGGCGGGGTGCTGATGATCGACTGGCGCGAGGATGGCGTCTGGATGGAAGGTCCGACGGCGCATGTCTTTTCCGGAATGCTGACGCCCGAATGGCTGGCGCAATGACTGCGCCGATCTTCTCGACCCTCGGCTGCCGGCTGAATGCCTACGAAACCGAGGCGATGCGCGAAATGGCCGAGGCCGCGGGCCTGCCCCATGCCGTCGTGATCAATACCTGTGCGGTCACCGCCGAGGCGGTGCGCAAGGCGCGGCAGGAAATCCGGCGGCTGTCGCGCGAAAATCCCGGCGCCCCGGTGATCGTGACCGGCTGCGCCGCGCAGACCGAGCCCGAGACCTTTGCCGCCATGCCCGAAGTCGCCAGGGTCATCGGCAATCACGAGAAGATGCAGCCCGAAACCTGGGCCGGGCTGCGCGCCCCCGATCTGATAGGCCGGACCGAAAAGGTGCGCGTGGATGACATCATGTCGGTGCGCGAAACGGCCGGCCACCTGATCGACGGTTTCGGGCGGCACAGGGCCTATGTGCAGGTGCAGAACGGCTGCGATCACCGCTGCACCTTCTGCATCATTCCCTATGGTCGCGGCAATTCGCGCTCGGTCCCGGCGGGGGTGGTGGTCGAGCAGATCAAGCGGCTGGTCGGCCGGGGCTTCAACGAGGTGGTGCTGACCGGGGTCGATCTGACCTCGTGGGGCGGGGATCTGCCCGGCGCGCCGCGTCTGGGCGATCTGGTGATGCGGATCCTGCGGCTGGTGCCGGACCTGCCGCGCCTGCGGATATCCTCGATCGATTCGATCGAGGCGGACGAGAACCTGATGCTGGCCATCGCGACCGAGCCGCGGCTGATGCCGCACCTGCACCTGTCGCTGCAGGCGGGCGACGACATGATCCTGAAGCGGATGAAGCGCCGCCACCTGCGCGATGACGCGATCCGGTTCTGCCAGGAGGCGCGGCGGCTGCGGCCCGGCATGGTCTTTGGCGCCGACATCATCGCGGGCTTCCCGACCGAGACCGAGGCGATGTTCGAAAACTCGTTGCGCCTGGTCGAGGAATGCGGCCTGACCTTCCTGCACGTCTTTCCCTATTCGGCGCGCAAGGGCACACCCGCGGCGCGGATGCCCGCGGTGAAGGGCCCGGTGATCCGCGACCGCGCGGCCCGGCTGCGCGCGGTGGGCGAGGCGGCCCTGCTGCGGCATCTGGAGGCCGAGACGGGACAGATGCGTCGCGTGCTGACCGAAGGCCCCCGCCTGGGCCGGACCGAGGGATTCGCCGAGGTGGCCTTTACCGCGGACCAGCCCGAGGGGGCCTTGCTGGATGCGCGGATCACCGGCCATGACGGGCAGCGGCTGGTGGCCTGACGGGCGCCTTGGGGCAACCGCCGGGGCGCTGCCCCGGACCCCGAGGTATTTGGAAAGAGTGCAAGCGGATCGCCGGCTTGAAGCTTTCGGCGGGCGGGCCTAGCGTGGCGCGGTGATCGAGGAGGTGCCATGACGACCGCGCTCTATTTCCATCCGGCCGCCGGGGACCATGTCACCCCGCCCGGCCATCCCGAGCGGGCGGCGCGGACCCGAGCGGTCATGGCCGCGCTGGAGGAGCTGGATCTGGACCGCCGCGAGGCACCTGAGGCCGATCCCGCCGATCTTCTTCGCTGTCATCCCCAGACCTACCTGGACCGGATCGAGGCCGCCATGCCCGCCGAGGGGTTTCGGATGCTGGACGCCGACACGCAATTGTCACCCGGCAGCCTGGGCGCTGCCTTGCGTGCCGCTGGTGGCGCCTGCGCGGCGGTCGATGCGGTGCTGGCCGATGACGTAAGCCATGCCTTCGTGGCGATGCGCCCGCCCGGACACCATGCCGAGCGTGAGACGCCGATGGGCTTCTGCCTGTTCGGGAATGTGGCCATTGCTGCCAGGCGGGCGCTGGATCACCACGGTTTGCAGCGTGTCGCGGTTCTGGATTTCGACGTGCACCACGGCAACGGCACGCAGGATCTGCTATGGGACGAGCCGCGCGCCTTTTTTGCGACCAGCCAGCAGATGCCATTGTGGCCGGGCAGCGGGGCCGCCTCGGAACGCGGCGCGCATGGGCAGATCATGAACGTGCCTCTGCCGCCCGGCTCTGGCGGCGAGATCGCCCGTCCTGCCTGGGATTCGATCCTGGTCCGCGCGCTGGAGTTCGCCCCGCAACTGGTCATCGTCTCGGCCGGGTTCGATGCCCATCGCGACGATCCTCTGGCCGGGCTGGTCTGGGACGAGAGCGATTTTACCGCGATCACGCGCGCGATCTGCAAGATGGCCGCGACCGCCGGCGCCCCGGTGGTATCCTGCCTGGAAGGCGGCTATGATCTGGCGGCTTTGGCGCGTTCGGTTCGCGCCCATGTCGAGGTGCTGATGGAGGCCGCAGGATGAGCGAGATCGAGACGCTGAGCTTCGAGGAGGCGATGCGCGAACTGGAGGCCACCGTCGGCAAGCTGGAGACGGGTGAGGCCTCGCTGGAGGAATCGATCGCGCTGTATGAACGCGGTGCGAGCCTGCGCGCGCATTGCGAAAAGCGTCTGCGCGAGGCCGAGGAACGGGTCGAGAAGATCACTCTGTCCGCCAGTGGCCAGCCCGGTGGCACGGAACCCGTCGAGGGCATGTGATGCTGTCCAGACTGGACGAGGTCAAGGCGCAGGTTCAGACCGCGCTGGATGCCGCGCTGGCCGATCTGCCCGCCGGCGAATTGCGCGACGCGATGGCCTATGCGACCGTGGGCGGCAAGCGGATCCGCGCCTTTCTGGTCATGGAATCGGCGCGGCTGCACGGCGTCGGTGACGAGGCCGCGCTGCCGGTCGCGGCGGCGGTCGAAGCGCTGCACGCCTATTCGCTGGTCCATGACGACCTGCCCGCGATGGATGATGACGACCTGCGCCGGGGGATGCCCACCTGCCATGTGCAATGGTCCGAGGCGACGGCGATCCTTGCAGGCGACGCCTTGCAGGCGCTGGCTTTCGGCCTGCTGGGCGCTGACCGTATCGGGAATGGCGATGCCCGGCTTCGGCTGATCGCGGGGCTGGCCGATGCGGCCGGCGCGCGCGGCATGGTCTGGGGACAGGCCCTGGACATCGCTGCCGAAAGCGCCGTCCAGCCGCTGGATCTGAAGGCGATCAAGCGGTTGCAGCGGGCCAAGACCGGTGCCTTGATCCGGTTTTCGGCCTGCGCCGGACCGCTGATCGCGGCCGAGGACACGACCGCGCTGGACGATTATGCCGGCGCCCTCGGGCTGGCCTTCCAGATCGTCGATGACATTCTCGATGTGACGGGTGACGAGGATGTGACCGGCAAGCGGGTTGGCAAGGATCAGGCGGCGGGAAAAGCCACCTTCCCGTCGCTGCTGGGCCTGCAGGGCGCCAGGGATGAGGCCCGCCGCTATGTCCTGAAGGCCGAGGCCGCGCTGGAACCCTATGGCGAGGCGGCCGGAAACTTGCGCGACCTGGCGCGTTTCGTTATCGAGCGCGATACCTGAAGCCGCCCGCCCGGAGGGCCCGCCATGACCGACAGACCGCTGACGCCGATCCTTGACCGTGTCGTTTCGCCCGCCGACATGAAGACCCTGTCGGATCGCGAGTTGAGGCAACTGGCTGATGAATTGCGGTCCGAAACGATCAGCGCCGTCAGCGTGACCGGCGGGCATCTGGGCGCGGGTCTGGGCGTCGTCGAACTGACGGTGGCGCTTCACGCCGTCTTCGACAGCCCGCGCGACAAGATCATCTGGGATGTGGGGCATCAATGCTATCCCCACAAGATCCTGACCGGGCGGCGCGACCGGATCCGCACCCTGCGCATGGGCGGCGGGCTTGCGGGTTTCACCAAGCGTGCCGAAAGCCCCCATGATCCCTTCGGGGCTGGCCATTCCTCGACCTCGATCTCGGCCGCCCTGGGCTTTGCCGTGGCGCGGGATCTGGGCGGTGATCCGGGCGATGCGGTCGCCGTGATCGGCGATGGCGCGATGAGCGCGGGAATGGCCTATGAGGCACTGAACAATGCCGGCCACCTGGGCAAGCGACTGTTCGTCATCCTCAACGACAACGAGATGTCGATCGCGCCTCCGGTCGGCGCGATGTCATCCTATCTGACGCGGCTCTATACCGGAGGGCCGTTCCAGGAACTGAAGGCCGCCGCCAAGGGCGCGGTCGGCCTGCTGCCCGGCCCGATGCAGGAAGGCGCCCGCCGGGCCAAGGAAATGCTGAAGGGGATGGCCGTCGGCGGCACCTTGTTCGAGGAACTGGGCTTTTCCTACATCGGCCCTGTCGATGGCCACGATATCGATCAGTTGCTGCCTCTGCTGCGGACCGTTCGGTCACGGGCGACGGGGCCGGTCCTGATCCATGCCGTCACCAGGAAGGGCAAGGGCTATGGGCCCGCCGAAAATGCGGCCGATCGCGGCCACGCGACGGCGAAATTCGATCTGGTCACCGGGCAGCAGGCCAAGGCGAAGGCCAATGCGCCCAGCTATACGTCAGTCTTCGCCGGGGCCCTGATCGACGAGGCCGCACGCGACGAGAAGATCGTCGGCATCACCGCCGCGATGCCGGACGGCACCGGGCTGAAGCAATTCGCCGAGCGGTTTCCCCGCCGCAGCTTTGATGTGGGCATTGCGGAACAGCACGCCGTGACCTTTGCGGCCGGGCTGGCCGCAGGCGGGATGAAACCCTTCTGCGCGATCTATTCGACCTTTCTTCAGCGCGGCTATGACCAGGTCGTGCACGATGTCGCGGTTCAGAAGCTGCCGGTGCGGTTTGCCATCGACCGCGCCGGCCTGGTCGGGCAGGACGGGCCCACCCATGCCGGGGCCTATGACATCGCATTCCTCGCGAACCTGCCCGGCATGGTGGTCATGGCCGCCGCTGACGAGGCGGAACTGGTTCATATGGTCGCCACCGCGGCCGCCCATGACAGCGGCCCGATTGCCCTTCGCTTTCCGCGCGGCGAGGGCACCGGCGTCGATCTGCCGGCTCGGGGTAAGATTCTACCCATCGGCAAGGGCCGGATCATCGCCGAGGGCAAGGGCGTCGCGATCCTGTCCTTCGGCACGCGCCTTTCACAGGCGATGGAGGCACGCGAATCCCTGACCTCGCGGGGTATCACGCCAACCGTCGCGGATGCCCGCTTCGCCAAGCCGCTGGACCGGGATCTGATCCTGTCGCTGGCCCGGAACCACGAGGCTTTGATCACGCTGGAAGAAGGCGCGATCGGCGGGTTCGCCAGCCACGTGGCGCAGTTGCTGGCCGAGGAAGGCGTATTTGACAGCGGGCTGAAGTTCCGCTCGATGGTTCTGCCGGACCGGTTCGTCGATCACGACGCGCCCAGGGCGATGTATGACAGTTCTGCCCTGAACGCGCCCCATATCGAGGCGAAGGTTCTGGAAGTGCTGGGCATCAGCCGGCTGGCCGATCGCCGCGCCTGATCCGGCGCGACACCCTCACTGATAGCTGCGCACCAGCGCCCCGGCGATCATCGTCCAGCCGTCCACGACGACGAAGAAGGCCAGCTTGAAAGGCAGCGAGACCACGACCGGCGGCACCATCATCATCCCCATCGCCATCAGTACTGCCGAAACGACCAGGTCGATGATCAGGAAGGGCAGCGCGATCAGGAAGCCGATCTCGAAAGCGCGCTGAATCTCGGACAGCATGAAGGCCGGGATCAGGACAGACAGACGTTCGGCCGGATCGCCGCCGGCCGGGGCTATCTCGGCCAGTCCGCGCAGCGTGTCGGGATCCGTGCGCGCGGACATGAAACCCTGGAAGGGAACGACGCCGCGCTGGATCGCCTCGGCGATACCGATGCTGCCGTCCTGCAACGGTGCACCCGCCACCTGCCAGGCCTCGCGCAGGACCGGATCCATGATGAACCAGGTCAGAAAGATCGCGAGACTGACGATCAGCATGTTGGGGGGCGATTGCTGCAAGCCGATCGCCTGGCGCAGGATCGACAGAACCGTGACGATGAACGGGAAGGCGGTCACCATGATGGCGATGGCCGGCGCCAGCGACAGCGCCGTCAATGCGACCACCACCAGCACTGCGTTCTGGCCAAGCCCGCCCGCCAGCTGATCCAGTCCCGGCGCATCCTGTGCGAGGGCTGCGACCGGCAGCAATGCCGCGATCGTCGCCATCGCGACAAGGCTGGCGCGGTGGCGGATCATGCCCGTCACTCGGCTTCGGCCGCGCCAAGGATGCGGACGCACAGCCGGTCCTCCGGGGTTCCGTCCCCGGTCAACTCGCCGCGGGCGATGACCTTGTCGCCGACGCAGATCTCGACGCCATCCTCGACCGTCTGATCCAGCGTCAGCACATCCTGGGGCTGCAAGGCTGAAAGCTGCGCGACGGTCAGTCGGGTTTTTCCCAGCCTGATCGTGACTTCAAGCGCGATGTTGTCCGTGTCGATCAGATGTTTCAGTGCGTCCATGCCGCGTCCTCCCCCTTGATTTCGGCGATCAGTTCACGAATTTCGTTGGCCATGCGGTCGGCTGAAAAGTCGATCCTGCCGCCGCTGAGCGACAGGCTGATGCGGTCGCTGTCCGATGCGACCAGTTCGATCTCGTCAAGACCGGCCTCGGCAAGGCAATGTTCGACCATTCCGCGCATCGCGGGGCTGCACGATATGCTGGCACGCAGCGCCGACCCCTCGCGCGACAGGCGCATCAATTGCTCGGTCAGCGCCGCCTCGAGCCGGGGCGATTCCGAAGCCGGGACCAGGCAGTCCAGGATCTGTTCAAGGACCGGCGCCAGCGAAGAGAGCGCCTCTTGCCGCAGAGCCGCGCGCCGATCTTCATCGTCGCCAAGCGCCTTCGCCAAGCGTTCGAGCCCGGCCGAGAGACTGTTCATGTCTTCGCGCTGCGCGCGGGCCAGTCCTTCGGTGACACCGTCGGCGAAGGCCTGATCCAGACTGGCCCTGTCATAGGTGACGCGGGCGCCCTGTTCGGCCATGGCCGATGTGAAGGATTCCAGTTTGAACATGGCGATGCTCAATGGGCTTTCTCCTTGTTGTCGATCCAACCAGACAGGATCTTGACACTTTCATCGTGGCGTTCGCGCATCATGCCGCGCAGGCGTGCAACAGGATCGGCCGAAGGCAGGGCCAGGGGCTCGGCCCGCGGCGGCAATTCCGGCATCAGCTGCGGCTCGCTGACCAAGGGTTCGTCTTCGGGTTCGATCACGCCGTTCAGCCCGCCCGACAGCGGCAAGCTGTCGTCAAGCCCAGGCTCTTGCGCGGCCGGACCGGCGCGCGAGCGCAGCACCGGCCGCAGCACCGCGAAAATCACCGCCAGCGCGAAAAGCCCGATCAGCGCGATCCGTGCCAGGCCGTTCAGTTCCAGCCGATCCAGAAAATCCGGCTTGGCCAGCGTGCCTTCGGACCCGATCGTGGCGAAGGGCAGCGATTTGACGGTGATCTGGTCACCACGGCTTTCGTCATAGCCCGATGCCGAGGCGACAAGCTGGCGCAGGGTGTCCAGTTCGGCATCGGGCCGCGACACCAGACGAGTCTGGCCATCGGCGTCCGTTTCCGGCACGCCGTTGACCAGCACAGCGATGGTCATGCGCCGCGTGTCGCCGGGTCTGCGCGAGACTTCACGCGTGACGCGGCTGACCTCGTAATTGGCCTGCTGGCGGTTTTCCGAACGCTGCGATTGCTCACTGTCGCCCTGGCCATTCTGACCGTCCGGCAGGTTCGAGGCGGCCGTCACGGCTCCCGACCCGGTGGAGTTGCTTTGATCCGATGTCTCTTCGGTGACCTGAGAGATAAGCGCCCGCTGTTCGGGATCGAATCGCTGCTCGGTCATCACCTCGGATTCGCTGATCAGATCCAGATTCAGCTCGACGATGGCGTTGCCGATGCCGACGCGCGGTTCCAGGATGCGCTCGACATTGCGCTTCATCTCGGCGGCCCGGTCTGCGCCGGGCTCATCTTCTCCGGCGACGACGATGCCGCGCTTGGCGTCGATGACGGTGACCGAATCCGGCTTCATCTCGGGCACGGCCGAAGAAATCAGGAATTTCAGCGCCGCCGCCTGTTCGCGTGTGATGGCCTGGCCGTTGGTTGACAACGTGACCGAAGCGCTGCCGGTCGCGTCGCGGCGATAGCCCCGCCCGGTTTCGACCGCCAGGTGCACCCGCGCTGTCTTGACGTTCGGCAAGGCAAGAATCGTGCGTGCCAGTTCACCTTCCTTGGCCCGCCAATAGGCGGCATCGAACATCTGCGACGTGGTTCCGAATCCGGACATGCCGTCCAGCAGTTCATATCCGGCCGTGCCCTGCGCGGGCAGGCCCTGGGCGGCCAGTTCCATCCGCAGGCGGTCGCGGGCCGATGTGTCGACCCAGATCGAATCGCCGCGCACCTCATAGGTGACGCCTGCGCGTTCGATACCCGCCACGACTTCGCCGGCCTGTGCCGAATCGAGGCCGCCATAGATCATTGACATGCCCGGACGGCTTGCCATCCAGCCGAAACCCGCGATGACCAGAAACGTCGCAAGAAACGCCGCCGCGAGAATGATTTTCTGTTGTGAGCTTCGCTCGTTCCAATAGTCCTGCAGTTTTTGCAAAACCGGCCCTTTCGAATCAGCGTCCCGTTTTTCGTCAACGCCTTGATGACATGGCGGCTATTAAGAATTGGTTAGTCGCGAGGTGCTAATTCCGTCTTGTCACGACGGAGAATCACCATGACCGACGCAACCATCGATCCACCGGCAAAGCCTTCTGGAAAGAAGGGCGTTCTGCTGGCCGGGCTGATGAGCCTGCTGCTGGGTGGTCTGGGATTCGCCTCGACCTATCTTGAACTCTGGTCGCCTGGTGACCTGTTTTCCGGCGCCGCTGCCCGCGACGAGGCCGGCCTGCCCCCGGTCGTCTTCGTGGACGTGCCCGTGATCGAGCTGAACCTTCCCGGCAGGCCGCAACGTTCGCTGGTTCTTGCGGCCACGATCGAAACCGATGCTGAAAACGCCGCCGCGGTCACGCATCTGATGCCGCGCGTTCAGGACGCGTTCACCAGCTTTCTCTCGGGCGTAGATCGGGACGCCTATGACAAGCGCGGCGTGCTTGAAATCATCCGCGGAGAATTGGTGACCCGCACCCGCTATGTTCTGGGCGAGCAGCCCGTGAAGGATCTCTTGATTACGGAGTTTCGCATCAAATGAGCGTCGAACAAATGTTTCAGGCCGCGTTGGTGGCGGCTTCCGTGGGGCTTGCGGTGTTCTGTATCGTGCTGGCGCGCAGGTTGCGTCGTCTGAATGATCTGGAAACCGGGCTTGGAGGCGCGATTGCGGTCATGGCGGCCGAGGTCGACCGACTAGAGCGCGCAATCCGGCAGGCGCGCGACGAGGCGACCACCGCCAGCGAGGCGCTGTCGCGCGACATCGACAATGCACGGAAGGAACGCGCCTTGTGGGATCTGCGTCAACGCATCGGTGCCGCCGCCCAGCCACCCGCACAGATGTCCGCACCCGCCCTTCGCCGGTTGCGCAAGCGCGCAGAGGTGGCCGATGCGTAGATCGCTGCTTTCGTTCCTGGCCTTGACCTTTGCCGTGCCCGCCGGGCTGGCCATCTGGCAGATGCAGGATTTCTCGCGCTATTTCGCGGCCTTCGCCGAGCCCAGCGATCTTTTGCAGGGATGCAATGATGTGCCCGAAGCGGTCGCCCTGGCCGAAGAACTGCGCGACCGCGCGTTGCGGATCGAACGCTACATGGAAACGATCGACCGCAAGAAGGCCGAAGTCGCCGAGGCCGAGTCGGCGCTGCGCAAGCGCCTGGCCGAGCTGAAATCACAGAAGGGCGGGATGCGAAGCCGTCAGGACCAGTCCACCGCGGCGGTGCGAAGCGACATAGAGAAGCTCGTGGCCCTGTATGATCAGATGAAACCCGCCGAGGCCGCGGCCGTCCTGACCAATCTGCCGGCCGATTTCGCGGCCGAAATCCTGCTTCGTGTCCGCCCCGAAACCGGTGCCCGCATCATCGCTGCCGTCGAGCCGCGGCAGGCGGCGCTGCTGACGGCACAAATGGGCGCGCGCAGCGTCCGGAAAAACTAGGAGATTTCGCAATGTTCGGCTTTCTGGGCATTTTCCTGACGATGGCCATGGTTTTTGGAGGCTATACCCTTGCCGGCGGCAAGATGGGCGTCATCACCGAAGCCTTGCCATTCGAAATGATGATGATCATGGGGGCGGCGATCGGATCCTATCTGCTGTCCAATGACAGCCACGTGCTGAAGGGAACCGCCGGGGGCCTTGTGCGTGCGTTCAAGGGTCCGCGCTGGACCGAAGCCGATCATCAGGATGTGCTGTGCCTGATGTTTCAATTGCTGAAGATCGCCCGCGAGAACCCGGTGGCTCTGGAGGCCCATATCGAATCGCCCGACGAGTCGCCGATCTTCAAAGCCTATCCGCGTCTCAAGGCCAATCACGACATCGTTTCGCTGATCGCCGATACGCTGCGTTCGGCCAGCCTGAACTACGATGACCCCTACCAGGTCGAGGAAATGCTCTCGCGCCGTATCGCCATCCTGCGCGAGGAGGAAATGCACGTCCCCCATGCGCTGCAGACGGTTGCCGATGCACTGCCTGCCCTGGGAATCGTGGCCGCGGTTCTGGGCGTGATCAAGACGATGAGCGCCATCGACCAGCCACCCGAGGTGCTGGGAAAGATGATCGGCGGCGCGCTGGTCGGAACCTTCCTGGGTGTGTTTCTTGCCTATGGTTTCGTGGCGCCGCTGGCCAACCGCCTTGGTGGGGTGATCAAGCAGGATCTGGGCTTTTTCGATGTCGTCAAGTCGGTTCTGGTCGCCGGTCTGCACCAGCACGCCACCAACCTTTGCGTCGAGGTGGGGCGACAGGCGGTGCCCGAGCATGTGCGACCCAGTTTCGATACGCTTGAGACGGCACTGCGCGATCTGAAGAAGGCAGCGTGATGTTCTCGTTGGTACTCATCGCACTGAGCGCATCGACGGCAGCGGCGGATCTGCCTTTGCTGCCCGAGGCCAAGGCTTTCGCCGAAGAGGCGTCGGCCTGGCTGCTCGAGGGCGAGGATCTGCCCTACGACTATCGCGTCCGGCTGATGCGGATGGCGCCCCAATCGCGACTTCAGGCGCTGGTTTTCCTGCGCCGCGCGGGGCTTTTGACCGGTGATGAATGGTCGCTTCAGGATGTCTTGCGCCCGGCGCCGGCGATGCCAGGAGAAGGCGAATGAAATCGGTTGGCGCGATCGCATCGCGAAAGGGCAAATCCATCGATGCCTCGATGATGGTGACGAGCGGCCTTGTGCTGATCGTCATCTCGCTGGTCATTCCGTTGCCGCCGGGGCTGCTGGATCTGGGGATCGCGCTGTCGATCGCGACCGCGACGCTGGTCCTGGTCATGGCGTCGCTGGTCGACAAGCCGACGGATTTTCAGGCCTTTCCGGTCCTGCTGCTGGTCAGCCTGGTCATCCGCCTGTCGCTGAACGTGTCGTCGACCCGGCTGATCCTGACGCAGGGCCATACCGGACCCGATGCGGCCGGTCAGGTCATCAACGGCTTTGCGGCCTTCGTGGCCGGCGGTTCGCTTCTGGTGGGTCTGACGGTGTTCTCGGTGATCTCGGTGGTGAATTTCATGGTCATCACCAAGGGTTCGGGGCGCATGGCCGAGGTTGCGGCGCGGTTTGCACTTGATTCGCTGCCCGGCAAGCAATTGGCCATCGACGGGGATCTCAATGCCGGCGCGATCGATCATCAGGAAGCAAAGCGCCGACGTATCCAGGAACAGCGCGAGATCAGCTTTTTCGGCTCGCTTGACGGTGCGTCCAAATTCGTCAAGGGCGATGCGATCGCGGGTATCGTGATTACGCTGATCAACCTTCTGATCGGCCTGACCGTCGGGATCGTCGTCCACGGCATGCCCGTCGGCCAAGCGATGTCCACCTATTCGCATCTGACGATCGGCGACGGTCTGGTCAGCCAGATTCCCGCCCTTATCACCTCGATGGCTGCGGCCCTGCTGCTGTCGCGAGGCGGGGCGACGGATACCACGGCCGAACTTCTGTCGCGGCAACTTACGCGCGGCTGGCAACCCGCGGCGGTCGTGGCGGCGGCGATGCTGCTGATGTCCTTCGTCCCCGGCATGCCACGACTGCTGTTTCTTGCCCTGACGGGCGCGATGTCGTTCGCGGCCTGGCAGATCGCGCGCCGCCAGCGCGCCGCCGAAGAAGCCCTGCCGGATGCTGAGGCGAAATCTGAAAACCCGCGGCCGGCCGCACGGATCGGCGATGTTCTGGACACCGACGAGATCAGTGTCGAGATCGGATCCGACCTGGTGATGACCGCGCTGGATCAGGCGCGGGGCCTGGGCAGCCGCATTGCCAACCTGCGCATCCATATCGCCCGCACCTTCGGACTGATCCTGCCCGACGTGCGCATTACCGATACCGACGAACTGGCGCCGGGTGACTATCAGATCCGCATTCACGGGGTCATCCGCGGTCGTGGCACGCTGCGCGCGGGCGAGGTTCTGGCGCTTGGCCCCGATCCGGTTCTGGCCGGTCTGAACGGAGCCTCGGTGCGAGAGCCGGTCTATTCCAGTCCGGCCCGCTGGATCGCCCGCGACGATCAGGACGACGCAGCAACCTTGGGTGCCACGGTCGTGACGCCGATGGAGGTTCTGTCCACCCACTTGATGGAGGTGGTCAAGTCAAACCTGGCCGCCTTGATGACGTTGAGCGCGATGCAGAGGCAGATCGAAGAACTGAAATCGCTTTCCGATCCGACGCGTGCCGAACGCAACCGCCGACACCTGGATGGAATCATGCCCGAGAAGGTCACGCCCGAGACGCTGCTGGCGATCCTCAGGGCGTTGCTGGAGGAACGCATCTCGATCCGCAACCTGCCGCTGATCGTCGATGCGATCTGCGAATTCCGCAATCTCGATCAGATCGAAGCCATCTACGAACTGGTCCGCAAGCGGCTGCGCGGCCAGATCAGCCAGCAATATTCCGATCAAGGCGGCCGGATCGCGGCGCTGCAACTGCACCCCGCCTGGGAGGCCGAATTCTCTCGCGCGGATGCCGAGACCGGCCGGAACGGCGGCGGCGCGATGACGCCCGCTTTGTCACAGAAGCTTCTGGAGCGGACCCGGCGCGCGCTTGCGACGTCGGATCCCGCAGCGCGCACGATCATCGTGGCCCCTGACCACCGGCGTCGGATGGTGCGCGCGGTATTGGGATCGAATGGGGTCGCGACGCCCGTCCTGGGCCTGGAAGAGATCGATCCGGGCGTCGATCTGCAGGTGGTCGGCACCATCGAGGCCGCATGAACTGGGATCAGCTTTCGCAATGGGTTCCCGGCCTCGACTGGCGGCTCGTACTGGTCTATCTGCGCGTGCAGGCCTGCGTTCTTGCCCTGCCGGGGCTGGGCGAACGGGTCATTCCGGCCCGCGTCAAGGTCGGCCTCGCCATGGCGGTGTCGCCGCTGCTGGCCGGGGCTGTCGCACCTGCCGGTGTGCCCGACAATACTGCGACCGCGATGGCCCAGGCAGCCGGAGAGGTTGTCATCGGTGCCGCGACGGGGTTGCTGTTGCGGTTGCTGGCGCTGGCGCTGGATGTTGCGACCTCGGCGATCGCGGCGACCGCATCCTTGTCGCAGATCATCGGCGTTCAGAATGAGGCCGCGCCTCATCCGATCGGCAATCTGATGCATCTGGGCGGCGTGGCCATCCTGATGGCGCTCGGTCTGCCGGTCATGGTCGTGCAGTTGATGGCCGACTCGTTCGTGCTGTGGCCTCCGGCTTCGTGGCCCGAGATCGGCCGGCTGATGCCGGAAGCCGTCGCGATCCTGTCACGCAGTTTCGTGCTGGCAATGATGCTGGCCGCGCCCTTCACACTGGGCGGATTCATGTTTCAGGCATTGTCAGGCGTGATCAACAGGGTCATGCCAGCGTTGCCCGTGGTCTTCATCGGCTCTCCGGCCGCGGTCCTTCTGGCGCTGGCGGGGCTGGCCCTGCTGGCGCCGCTGCTTGTCGGTCTTTGGGCCGATGCCGTTCTGGGTTTCATGCTTCCGGGGCAGGGATGAGCGAGGACAAGGACGACAAGCAATACGATGCGTCCGAGCAGAAGCTGCGCAAGGCGCGCGAAAAGGGCGACATTCCGCGCTCGACCGAACTGAACGTGGCGGCGATGTATCTGGGCGCCTGGCTGGCCTTTGGCGTGGGCGCGGGATTCGCGGTCAATCAGTGGCTTTCGATGGCCAGCCGCGCGATGGGGGCCGAGGGCTGGCCGCTGAATTCCAGCTTTGCCCTTGCGACAAGCCTGGCTCAGTTTGCCGCGATTGGCCTGATCGGCCTGACGATGGTGCCGGCGCTGGCGATCATGGTGGCATTGATCGCGCAGCGCGGCCTGGTCTTTGCGCCGCAGAAACTGGCGCCCGACATCAATCGCATCAACCCGATCAAGTCGGCGGGTCAGAAATTCGGACCCTCAGGACTGGTGCAGTTCGGCATTTCGCTGGGCAAATCCGTTCTGGTCTGCATTGGCGGCTGGTTCCTTTTTGCGGATCTGCTGGACCGGATCGCCGCCAGCGCGATGGGCGGCGGACGCTGGGTCATCGATCTGGCCGAACTGCTGAGCCGCGTGCTGATGCTGGCGATCGGCGTCTCGGTCATCTTCGCCGGGTTCGACATGGCCTGGAAATGGCACGAACACCGCCAGAAGAACCGCATGACCCGCAAGGAAATGGAGGATGAGCACAAGGAATCCGAAGGCGACCCGCATCTGAAGGCGGCCCGCCGCCAGCGCGCCGTCGACATCGCGATGAAGCAGATGCTGGCCGATGTCGCCAGGGCCGACGTTGTGATCGTGAACCCGACCCATTATGCGGTCGCGCTGGAATGGAAACGCGGCAGCGGCCGGGCACCGGTCTGTCTGGCGAAGGGCGTGGACGATGTGGCGGCCCGGATCCGCGCCAAGGCCAGGGAAAAGGAGGTTCCGATCTGGTCCGACCCGCCCTGCGCGCGCGCGATCCATGCCACCGTCGAGATCGGCCATGAAATCCAGCGCGAGCAATTCGCCGCTGTCGCCGCCGCGATCCGTTTTGCCGAAAAGATGCGGGCAAAGGCGCGTGCGGGATGGTAACGCAAAACGACAGGCTTGCCGCACTGGAACGCATCGCGCGGATCAAGGCTGAACGCGAGCTGAAGAAGTTCGCGGCCTTTTCTCAGCGTATGGCCCATGCCCGGCAACGCGCCGATGCCCTCCGCGCGGCGCTGGATCAATGCTATCGCAGCACCGCGCCACTCGGCGTGGCAGAGGCCCGGATGGCCAATGCGCAGGCAGGGCGCAGTGCCCGCGAACTGACCCGCGCCGATCGGGAATTGGCTGACCTGGAGCCGCGATTCGAGGCTGCCAGGCAGGTCGCTGCGCGGGAATTCGGCCGTGCCGAGGTGTTGCTGAGCTTGTCGCGGTCACTTGCGGCGAAATCCCGGGGCCCGCGCTTCTGAACGGCGGCCATCCTTGCGCGCCCGGCGCGTGGCTTATCTTGTGGATGCCGCGGCAGGCAGTTCCAGATCGACCCAGACCAGACGATGATCCGATGCGGCCACGATGGACCTGGCCAGCGGATCATCGGGCGCCGGCCACAGGACGCCACTGGCGACGATCTTCAGCGATCGCGATGGCAACAGATAATCGACGCGCAGATTGCCCGGTCCGCTGTCCCTGAAAGAGGCAGTGTCCAGCGCGGGATCGCCCTTCTGGACGGCATTCGCGCCGGTCTGCGGGGGCTGCCAGGCGCCGCGCGGTTGCGGGTCCTGCGTTGCTGCGATCAGTGCGTTCAGCGCGTCGGGCCGACCCTCGCCATCGACGGGATCGAGATTTGCGTTCCCGATCAGAACGAAGGGGGTTTCGGGCAGGCGGTCCAGCCAGAAGGCGGCTTCGTCGCGGTTGCGCCGGCCGTTGCGATCCTCGGGGCCGTCGAAGACCGGCGGCGTGGCCGACCAGGCCAGAAGATGCAGTGGCCCGGCCGGGGTCAGAAGCGGAATGTCCCAATGCGCGGTCGATGACAGGCGCTGGACCGCCGCCACCTCTGGTGCGGTTTCCGGCATCAGGTTGTCGGGAAGATCGCGCCACAAGGTGTCGCTGTAGTCCCGGACCTCGCCCAGCGGCAGCCGGGACAGCAGCGCCATGCCGTTCTGACCCGTGAACTGCCCCCAGCCCTGCGCATCATCGGGTTCGCCCAGCCTGCCATCCGCGTCCAGGTCCAGGCCGGTGGCCAGCCCGCTATTGGGTCGCGCGGCAAACACGTGGGGCAGATCCAGCCCGGCCTCGGCCAGCTTGGCGGCAAAGGCGCGGACGGACTGGCCGTCCAGGTCCCAGTCGATCCCCGTCAGCAGGATCGCATCGGGCGCCGCCGCAGCGATGACCTGCGCGGCGGCAAGAACCTGCGGATCGTTCTTGCGGATGTCGCGCAACAGAAGACCGGGCCCCTTGCGCGTCAGGCCGGGATCATAGGTGGCAATCCGGATCGTCTGCGCGGTCGCCGCGCATCCCCAAAGCAGCAGCGCGATCGCCAGCCCGCAGGCATGGCGGATGGCCGCACGCGGCATCAGACCCAAGGACGCGCCTGTTCCATCTGCGTCTCATAGCGGTCGATGGCAGTCGATTTCTCCATCGTCAGGCCGATATCGTCCAGGCCGTTCAGCAGGCAATGCTTGCGAAACGGATCGATCTCGAAGCGGAATTGCTGGCCGTCCGAGGTGCTGACGGTCTGGTTTTCAAGATCGACGGTCATGCGGGCATTTGCGCCTTTCGCGGCGTCGTCCATCAGCACCTCCACCGCATCCTGCGGCAAGGTGATGGGAAGGATGCCGTTCTTGAAGCAATTGTTGAAGAAGATGTCGGCAAAGCTGGTCGAAATCACGCAGCGGATGCCGAAATCCAGCAGTGCCCAGGGTGCATGTTCCCGCGACGAACCGCAGCCGAAATTGTCGCCAGCGACAAGGATCCGGGTCTCGCGGTAGGCGGGCTGGTTCAGGACGAAATCGGCGATCTCGTTGCCGTCGCGGTCATAGCGCATCTCGTCGAACAGGTTCACGCCAAGGCCGGATCGCTTGATCGTCTTCAGGAATTGCTTGGGGATGATCATGTCGGTGTCGATATTGACCAGCGGCATGGGCGCGCCGATGCCGGTCAGCGTTGTGAACTTGTCCATCGAAAACCTCGTCTTTTCGTGTCTGGCCAGTCGCGGAAAGCTGGCCTAGCTTGCCGGCGCCGAACAAGCCGGAGCGTCAGGGTGATTGGTAAAAGTCTGATCGATTGCATCGCCGGGCAGTGGTCGCCCGGCATAGGCGACCCGAATGCAACCGGATGGCTGACGGTGCTGGCCTATCTTCTGTGCTTCGGACTGGCCGTCGCCGTATGGCGCAGGCTGGGCGGACAGCGCGGACGCGCATTCTGGGGCCTGATCATGGTGCTGATGCTTTTTCTCGCGGTGAACAAGCAACTGGATCTGCAAAGCGCGCTGACGGCCTGGGGGCGATGCCTGGCCCGCGCGCAGGGCTGGTATGCCCAGCGGCGATTCGTGCAGGAGGCGTTCATCTTTGGCCTGCTGCTCCTTGCCGCGGCCGGGCTGATCGCCGGTCTGGTGGGCCTGCGGGGTCGATTGCGGCGACACGGCGTGGCTCTGGCCGGGCTGATCGTTCTTGCAGCCTTCGTGATGGTTCGCGCCGTCAGCTTTCATCACGTTGACCGCCTGATCGGTTTGAACCAGTTCGGCGTCAGCGGCAATTACCTGTTCGAGAATGCGGGCCTTGTGCTGATCGCGCTGAATGCCGTCGCCATCCTGCGACGCCCGCAATCGCCCGCGCCCCAGTGGTCGTGAGGCGACGCCGTTCATGCCGATGATCCGGACCACGCCGCGGCCTCAGACCGGCTGGGCCGCGAAGTCCCGGACATCGACCAGATGTCCGGCAACGCCCGCCGCCGCGGCCATCGCGGGCGACATCAGGTGGGTGCGGCCCCGGTAGCCCTGCCGACCCTCGAAATTGCGGTTCGAGGTTGCGGCACAGCGTTCGCCGGGGGCCAGCTGGTCGGGATTCATTCCAAGACACATCGAACAACCCGCAAGCCGCCATTCGAAACCGGCATCGGTAAAGATGCGATCCAGCCCCTCTTCCTCGGCCTGCGCGCGCACCAACCCCGATCCCGGAACGACCATGCCGCGCACGCCCTCGGCCAGCTTGCGCCCGCGCAGGATTTCGGCGGCGGCGCGCAGATCCTCGATCCGGCCGTTGGTGCAGGAACCGATGAACACGGCGTCGATGGCGATGTCGGTCAGCCTGGTTCCTGCCGTCAGTCCCATATAGTCCAGACTGCGGCGCGCGGCCTGAACCTTGCCGCCGCTGAAATCCTCGGGCGCGGGGACGGTGGCGTCGATGGGCAGCGCGTCCTCGGGGCTGGTGCCCCAGGTGACGGTGGGGGCGATATCCTCGCCGCGCAGGGTGAGGGTCTTGTCCCAATGCGCGCCGTCATCCGATCGAAGCGTGCGCCACCAGGCCAGCGCCGCCTCCCATTGTGCGCCCTTCGGGGCGTGGGCGCGACCCTTGACATAGGCAAAGGTGGTTTCGTCCGGAGCGATCAGTCCGGCCCTTGCGCCGCCCTCGATGGCCATGTTGCAAATCGTCATGCGGCCTTCCATCGACAGGTTGCGGATGACCTCGCCGCAATATTCGATGACATGGCCGGTGCCCCCCGCGGTGCCGGTTTCGGCGATGATCGCCAGCACCACGTCCTTGGCGGTGACACCGGGGGCGAGGCGTCCGGTGATCTCGACCTTCATGTTCTTCGACTTGGACTGGATCAGGGTCTGGGTGGCAAGCACATGTTCGACCTCGGATGTGCCGATGCCGTGGGCCAGCGCCCCGAAGGCGCCATGGGTGGCGGTGTGGCTGTCGCCGCAGACGACGGTCATGCCGGGCAGGGTCCAGCCCTGTTCGGGGCCGACGATATGGACGATTCCCTGGCGGATGTCGTTGACCGGGTAGTAGATCACGCCGAATTCGCGTGCATTCCGGTCCAGCGCGTCGACCTGGATCCGGCTCTCCTCGTTGTCGATGCCGTTTTCGCGGTCCAGCGTCGTGGGCACGTTGTGATCGGGCACGGCGATGGTGCGTCCGGGCGCGCGCACGCTGCGGCCCGTCATGCGCAGACCTTCGAAGGCCTGCGGGCTGGTCACCTCGTGGACCAGATGTCGGTCGATATACAGCAGACAGGTGCCGTCTTCCTGACGGTCGACCAGATGGGCGTCCCAGATCTTGTCATAGAGGGTGCGCGGTGCTGCGGCATGTTCGGTCATTGGCTTGGGCTTTCGGCTACGGGGCGGTTCAGGGCGCGACATGGCGTGGCTGCGGCGGGGGATCCGCCGCCGGTCACAGTCGGGCCGTCACGCAAAGCGTCTCGCCGAAAAAGCGCGAGGGCAGGCGCGCGCGGTCGTGGATGTCGAAATAGATGAACCCGGGCATGGCTGATCTTTTAGGACGCTTGCGGCGTTGACGCAATATCGCAGGCCTTGCCGGACCGTCTGTGCATCGGTCTAATCGAGCGCAGGAGGATCGCGCATGGACCAGGTCAGTCCCGACATGATCAACGCCGCGCAGGGTTTCTGGGCGAGGATCGTCCTGTTCTTCGAGATCATGCTGGTTCCGACACGGCTTTATCAGCTTGTCGCGGTGGCGGCCTTGCTGATTGTCTCGTGGCTTCTGGCCCGCGTCGCGTCGAGGTTTTTCACCGACTGGTTGCGCCACCAGGCAAACTGGCCGAAATGGCGATTGCGGCTGGGCCTTCTGATCGACCGGCGGATGACGCTGATCGTGTTCATGATCCTGGCCTGGGCCGTGGCGCTGGTGATGCGAGAGATCACCTGGCCGTCGCGCAGCCAGCTGATCGCGCTGGCCGCGACCATCGCGACGGCCTGGGTCGCGATCTTCTTTCTGGCGCGCGTGATCCGCAATCGCTTTCTGCGCCGCATCGTCAGCTGGGCCGCGTGGATCTGGGTGACGCTGTACCTGCTGGACCTGATCCAGCCGGCGGCGAATTTCCTCGACACTCTTGCTATCACCATCGGCGATCTGCGGTTGTCGGCGCTGGTGGTGCTGAAGGCGCTGGCGGTCACCGGGCTGATGATCGCCGGGGCGCGGATCCTGTCGCGCCTGATCACCGGGCGGTTGTCGCGGAACGAGGACATCTCGCCCACGATGCGGGTGCTGACAGCCAAGCTTTTGCAGGTGGTGCTGTTCAGTCTGGCCGTCATCGTCGGGCTGAAGGCGGTGGGCTTCGATCTGACCGGCCTCGCAGTCTTTTCCGGCGCGGTCGGCGTCGGCCTGGGTTTCGGTCTGCAAAAGGTCGTGTCGAACCTCGTCTCGGGTGTGATCATCCTGCTGGACAAGTCGATCAAGCCCGGCGATGTCATCAGCCTGGGCGACACCTTCGGCTGGATCGAGGAACTGGGCGCGCGCTATGTCAGCGTGGTCACGCGCGACGGCAAGGAATATCTGATCCCGAACGAGGATCTGGTGACCGGGCAGGTGGTGAACTGGTCCCACACCAACAATTTCGTGAGGCTCGACCTGAACTTCGGCACGTCCTACGGCGACGATCCCCACAAGGTCAGCGAAATCGCGATCAACGCCGCACTGACGGTCAAGCGGGTTCTGGCGCAGCGCCGTCCGGTCTGCTGGGTCACCGGGTTTGGCGACAGTTCTGTCGATTATGTGCTGCGCTTCTGGATCGGCGATGCCGAGGCGGGCCTGACCAATGTGCGCGGTCAGGTCTATCTGGCGTTGTGGGACGGATTCGTGGAAAACGGCATCTCCATCCCCTTCCCGCAGCGCGAGGTTCGCGTGCTGAACGAGGCGATCGGACTGCGCCGGGCGGGGCGGGAAGAGCCGGGACAGGGTCCGCTGGCGGCGGAATCCGGCCGCGACGATTGAGATGCGGCAAAAAGATGCTATCTTCAGTCTACCTCTGCGCCGGGGGTGATCGGCGCGCTGACCGGAGGATACAACCCTGTCACAAGACGTCTCGCCGGCTGCCGGGCCGGCCGCGACCGCCGCGGATGAAGAACTGAGCAGCGATCAGCTTCTGAACCGCATCCTGTCCTCGCTAGAAGATGACAAGGCCGAGGATATCGTGACGATCGACCTGCGCGGCAGATCGGCCATCGCGGACCACATGGTCATTGCGTCGGGCCGCAGCGCGCGGCAAGTCGGCGCCATCGCCGAACATCTGGCCGAAAAGTTCAAGGCGGATACGGGGCGTTCGGCGCGGATCGAAGGCAAGGACGCGGGCGATTGGGTGCTGGTCGATACCGACGACGTGATCGTGCATGTATTCCGGCCCGAGGTCCGCGACTTCTATCAGCTGGAAAAGATGTGGATGCCCGCCGACGCGCTGAGCCGCGTCCGCCAGCCCGCCCATCCCGCGCCCTGAGGCGATGCGGATCGACATTGTCGCCGTGGGACGGCTGAAGAAGGCCCCCGAGGCGGCTTTGGTCGCGGATTACCTCGATCGCTTTGCAAAAACCGGTCGCGGCCTTGGCCTTCCGGCCGTCACCATGCACGAGGTCGAGGACCGCCGCGGCGGCGGGATGGCGGCCGAGGCCCTGTTGCTGGAACGAGCCATTCCGCAGGGTGCCGCGCTGGTCGCACTGGACGAGCGTGGCGATCAGCCGACATCGCCCGATTTCGCCGCCCGGATCGCGGGATATCGCGATGGCGCACGCGATCTGTGCTTCGTGATCGGTGGCGCGGGCGGGCTGGAATCCGGTTTGCGTGGCAGGTCCGAATGGCAGATCAGCTTCGGCCGCATGGTCTGGCCGCATCTTCTGGTCCGCGTCATGCTGGCCGAACAGCTGTATCGCGCCGCGACGATCCTGGCCGGTGCTCCCTATCATCGCGCGTGAAAAGGGGGGCGGTCTGCCCCCCGTCCCGTTCCGGGACTCCCCCCGAGGGTATTTCTGCAACCGAGAAGGACAGATCTGGCTGCGCCGGTCAAATCGCCGCGTTCGGGGGCTGGGGCCGGGATCGGTGGTTGTCGCATCGCGTGTGCGGGCGTAACAACGGGCGCAAAGGCGCAAACAAGGCGAGGCGCGAATGACCAAACCCGTGATCCTGTGCATCCTCGACGGCTGGGGTATCTCGGACCGGCCGGAACAAAGCGCGCCCGACCAGGCGCGGACGCCAAATTTCGACCGCCTGATGCGGCATTGCCCGCATGCGAGGCTGACCACTTTCGGTCCTGATGTGGGGCTTCCCTCGGGTCAGATGGGCAATTCCGAGGTTGGCCATACCAATATCGGCGCCGGCCGGGTCGTGGCGATGGATCTGGGCCAGATCGACCTGGCCATCGAGGATGGCAGCTTCTTTGGCAATGAAACCCTTGGCGGTTTCGTGGCGCGACTGAAGGAGACCGGAGGCAGCGCGCATCTGATGGGCGTCGTCTCGGATGGTGGCGTACACGGGCATATCCGGCATGTCCTGGCGGCCGCCAAGGCGGTGTCGGAGGCCGGCGTGCCGGTGGTGGTTCATGCGATTACCGATGGACGTGACGTGCCGCCGCAATCGGCCAAGGGTTTTGTCACCGACCTGCAGGGCAATCTGCCCGAGGGCTGCCGCATCGGCACCGTCATCGGGCGATATTTCGCAATGGATCGCGACAAGCGCTGGGACCGGGTCGAGCGGGCCTTTCGGGCCATCGTGGCGGGCGAGGGCGAGGCTGCCGCCAGCGCCGATGCCGCCGTCGCCGCCGCCTATGGCCGCGAGGAGACCGACGAATTCATCAAGCCCTTCGTGATCGACGGCTATAACGGCGCCATGGACGGCGACGGGTTCTTCTGTCTCAATTTCCGCGCCGACCGCGCGCGCGAGATCCTGTCGGCCCTGGCCGATCCCGATTTCGCGGAATTCGATACCGGCGACAGGCCGCAATGGGCGGCGCTGCTGGGCATGGTCGATTACAGCGACCGGCACAATGACTGGATGGCATCGGCCTATCCCAAGCGGCAGGTGGTCAACACGCTGGGTGCCTGGGTCGCCGGCCGGGGGTTGCGCCAGTTCCGCCTGGCCGAGACCGAGAAATATCCCCACGTCACCTTCTTTCTCAATGGCGGCAAGGAGGCGGCCGAACCGGGCGAGGATCGCTTCATGCCGCAAAGCCCGAAGGTCGCGACCTATGATCTGGCGCCGGAAATGGCCGCCGCCGAAGTCAGCGACAAGCTGGTCGAGGCAATCGGCGCCGGCTATGACCTGATCGTGGTCAATTTCGCCAATCCCGACATGGTCGGCCATACCGGCAGCCTGCCCGCCGCCATTCGCGCCTGCGAGGCGGTGGACGAGGGTCTGGGACGGATGCTTCAGGCGCTGGATCGTGCCGGCGGCGCGGCCGTCATCATCGCCGATCACGGCAATTGCGAGACGATGATCAACCCCGAAACCGGCGGACCTCATACCGCCCATACGACCAACCCGGTGCCGGTGATCGTCTATGGCGGCCCTGACGGCGCGACGCTGCATGACGGCCGGCTGGCCGATGTCGCCCCGACCGTCTTGCGACTGATGGACCTGGACCAGCCGGCCGAAATGACCGGCCAAAGCCTGATCGAGACAGCATGATCGCGCGCCTGATCCTGATTTCCGTGCTTGGCGCGCTGCTGCCGGTGGCGCCGCTTTTCGCGCCATCGGCAATGGCAGCGAGTCCGGCCAGCGAGGCGGTCACCGATGCCAAGGACGCGGCGGCGCAGTTGCGGGCGGCCATCGGCAAGCTGGCCGAGGCGGTCAGCGCCGATGATCAGGTCACCGCGCTGACCGAGGTCATTCGCGGCTACGAGCTGGGTCTTGCCGCGCTGCGCGAGGGTCTGCGGCAGGCCAGTGCCCGCGAGGGTGAGCTGCGGGCGCGGTTCGAGGATCAGCGCGATCGTCTGGCCAGCGTTCTGGGCGCGATGACCGCATTGCAGCAATCGCCCGAAGCGACGATGCTGCTGCATCCGGCGGGCGCGCTGGCCAATGCGCAATCGGGGATGATCCTGTCGGACGTGACGCCCGGCCTGAAATCCGAGGCAGAGCGGCTGAAGGCCGATCTGGATGAAATCTCGACCGTGCGGGCGCTGCAATCGGCGGCGGCCGAGATGCTGGGATCGGGACTGGCATCGGTGCAGGAGGCGCGGCGACTGCTGGCCTCGGCCGTTACCGACCGTTCGACCATGCCGATTCGCTTTGCCGAGGCACCCGAGGAATTGCAGAAACTGCGCGATGCGGCCGAAAGTCTGGACCAGTTCGCCGCCGGGGTGGCTGGGATCGAGATGGATGTGGGCGCCCCGCGCGAGGATTTCGAGGGTGCGCAGGGCTCGCTGCCGCTGCCGGTGGTGGGCAGCGTGCTGCGCCCCTATGGCGAGGCCGACGCGGCCGGTGTCAAGCGGCCCGGCTGGGTGATCGCGACCGCGCCCGCCGCACTGGTCACGACGCCGTGGCCGGCCACGATCCGCTATCGGGGGCCGCTGCTGGATTACGGCAATGTGATGATCCTGGAGCCCGCGCGCGGCTATCTTCTGATATTTGCGGGCATGGCGCAGGTCTTCGGCGAAATCGGGGATGTGCTGAAGGCGGGCGATCCGGTCGGCCTGATGGGGGGCAAGGAGGCCCCGGAACAGGAATTCGGCGCGCAGTTCGTCGCCGATGCCGCGCGCGGCGGGGATGCAGGCCAGACAGAAAGCCTGTATCTGGAATTGCGCAAGGAACAGGAAACGCTGGACCCGGCGGATTGGTTCGTGCTGAATCCCATCGTCGAGCCGCAAGAGGATTGAGGCAGGAAAGGCCGTCATGAAACATTATCTGATTTCCGGCGTGGGCGGTGTGCTTGCCGGCGCGCTTCTGACCACGCAGATCGCCGGGCCGCTGGTCGCGCAGGAGGCGGGAAAGAACGCCTCGGTCTATGAACAGCTGGAATTGTTCGGCAACGTGTTCGAACGGGTCCGCGCCGATTATGTCGAGGCGCCCGATGACAAGAAGCTGATCGAGGCCGCGATCAACGGGATGCTGACATCGCTGGATCCGCATTCCAGCTTTCTCGCGGCCAACGATTACGAAGACATGCAGACCCAGACGCGGGGCAGCTTTGGCGGCCTTGGCATCGAGGTCAGCCAGGAGGACGGTCTGGTCAAGGTCGTCTCGCCCATCGACGATACGCCGGCGGCGAAAGCGGGCGTCAAGACCGGCGATTTCATCACCCATGTGAACGGCGAATCGCTGATGGGGCTGACGCTGGACGAGGCGGTGGACATGATGCGTGGCCCGGTCGGCAGCGATATCACCGTCACCATCCTGCGCGAGGGCGAAAAGGAACCCTTCGATCTGACCATGACCCGCGACACGATCAAGCTGACCGTGGTGAAAAGCCGCGTCGAGGGGCATGCGGTCATCCTGCGCGTCTCGACCTTCAATGATGAAACCTACGATACGCTGAAAACCGAACTGGACAAGGCGGTCAAGGAGGTCGGCGGCATCGACAAGGTGACGGGCTTCGTTCTGGATCTGCGCAACAATCCGGGCGGTTTGCTGAACCAGGCGATCAGCGTCAGCGACGCCTTCCTCGATGCCGGCGAAATCGTCAGCACCCGCGGCCGCAAGGTCGAGGACAGCGAACGCTGGAACGCGGAACCCGGCGATCTGGCCCAGGGCAGGCCGATGGTGGTGCTGACCAATGGCGGTTCCGCCAGCGCCTCCGAGATCGTGGCCGGTGCCCTGCAGGACCACCGCCGCGCCATCGTCGTGGGCGAGAAGACATTCGGCAAGGGCAGCGTTCAGACGGTCATGCCGGTCACGTCGGACAGCGCGATCCGGCTGACCACGGCGCGCTATTACACGCCGTCGGGGCGCTCGATCCAGTCGCTGGGCATCCAGCCCGACATTCTGGTTTCGCAGCCCAAGCCGGTGCCGGTCGACGAGCAGGACAAGGAAGGCCCGCGCAGCCAGTCTAGCTTCGGCCGTTCCGAGGCCGATCTGCGCGGCGCGCTGAACAACGATTCGATCAGCGAAGAGGAAAAGAAGCAGATGGAGGACGAGGCCGCCGAGGTCGAAGCCACCGCCAAGCTGCGCGACGAGGATTATCAGCTGGCCTATGCCGTGGATATTCTCAAGGGTCTGGCCGCCGTCGATTTCGAGGCCGACCGGGTGCCCCCGGAAGCCAAGCCCGCAGTCACCGGCGAGGGATCGGGCACCGGAAAGGAAGGCGCGGCCAAGGACAATGGTTGATGGCGCCTATCCATCGGGGCCGGGGGGCTTGCCCTACCGGCCCTGCGCGGGCGTCGTGCTGATCAACGCGGCCGGGATGGTCTTTGCCGGTCAGCGGCTGGACCATCCGACCGATCAGCCGCCCGCCTGGCAGATGCCGCAGGGCGGGATCGACCCGGGCGAAACCGCGCGCGAGGCGGCGCTGCGTGAACTGGCCGAGGAAACCGGCATTCCCGCCAGCAAGGTCGAGATCCTCGACGAGACGCCGGATTGGGTTTTCTATGACCTGCCGCCGGAATTGCTGGGCAAGGTCTGGAAGGGCCGCTATGGCGGGCAGCGCCAGAAATGGGTTTTGATGCGCTTTCTGGGTCAGGACAGCGACATCTGCATCGAGACGGAGCACCCCGAATTCGACCGCTGGGACTGGATGCGCGCCGACGATCTTCTGGCCCGGATCGTGCCGTTCAAACGAAATGTCTACGCGACGGTTCTGCGCATTTTTTGCGACCGGCTCGCCTGAACCTGTCGTTCTGGCCGCAGGCTGCCCGCGCCGCGCGGCCCTTGGCGGGCGGGCGGCGCGGGCAGCCGATCGGATCGGCCGCCCGGCCTAACGGCCGCGCAACTGATCCAGCAGGATCGAGGTCGGGTAGCCGTCCGGCGTCACGCCCCTGGCGCGCTGATAGGCGGCCACCGCCGTCATCGTGCCCGAACCGAACAGCCCGTCGATCTCGCCGTCATAATAGCCCTGGGCGCGCAGGCGCTGCTGGATTTCCTTCCGCTCGGCCGTGGACAAGGGCCGGTCGTTGCGTGGCCAGCCGCCCTGGATGCCCGACCGCCCGGCGATCCGTTCGCCCAGGAAGGACACGCCAAGCGCATAATTGTCGGAATTGTTGTAGCGCAGGATCGACCGGAAATTGTCGAGGATCAGGAAGGCCGGTCCGCGCGCGCCCGCCGGCATGATGATCGAGCCGTTGCCCGATGGCAGGCTGCCGCCGCCGAAGCGGGTCACGCCCTGCGCGGCCCATGTGCCGCTGGATTTGCGGGTGCTCTTGCCGATCTGGCCCATGTTGAAATTCGCGGGCAGCCTGACCTCGGCCCCCCATGCCTCGCCCCGGCGCCAGCCGCTCCGAGCCAGATAGGCCGCGGTCGAGGCCAGCGCGTCGGTCGGATCGTCGGACCAGATGTCGCGGCGGCCGTCACCGGTGAAATCGACGGCATATTCAAGATAGGATGTCGGCATGAACTGGGTATGGCCCATCGCGCCGGCCCAGCTGCCCAGCATGTTTTCGGGATCGACATCGCCCGCCTGCAGGATCTTCAGCGAGGCGATCAGCTGTTTCTGGAACATCTCGCCCCGGCGGCCGTCATAGGCCAGCGTCGCGAGCGAGGGGATGATCTGCATCTTGCCGCGATTGGCGCCGAAATTCGATTCCATCCCCCAGACGGCCAACACGATTTCGCGCGGCACGCCATAGCGCGCCTCGATCGCCGACAGGGTGCTGTTGAACCGCGCCGCCTTCTCGCGCCCGGTATCGATGCGGGAATCAGAGACGGCACTGTCCAGATACAGCCAGACGGGGCGCGAGAATTCGGCCTGTTTGCGGTCCAGCCGGATCACGTCCGGGTTGTAGCGCGCGATCCTCATGGCGCGGTCATAAGTCGCCGCCGAAACGCCCGAAGACAGCGCGCGCGAGCGGAAGGACTGAACGAAATTCTTCAACCCGGCCTCGTCCCCGGCCGACGCGGCGGGGATCGGCGCCGGCTCGGGCGCGGCATAGGAACCGCCGCCGCCGGGCGCGCGGTTCATCGGTCCTGCGCAAGAGGCCAGCGCCCCGACAAGGGCGGTGGACATCAGGATTCGGAACATGGTCATGAGGATCGCCTGTTTGTTACTGCTTCGTGCTTGTTTGTGAGCAGTCTAGCGAATGCGATTCGGCTTGGATAGGGTCGGGAGGCGACCCGGCATCCGTTTGCCGGCGTCAGGCAGGCAGTCTGACGCGGATGTTATCGGCGCACCGGAAAGACGGGATCGGCGCCGGATGGCCCACGGCGGCGACGCAGGTCGGGTTGATGATCTGGCAGCGATGCAGGACAACGAAATCGCGGTCATGACCGCCGTCTGGCGCCCGAAACCGGCTGACGCCGGGGCGGTGATCCCAGACGCAGGCCCGGCATGTCATTTCGGAAAAGGTTTCCAGAAGCGTGCCGGCGGTCAGACGGGCCTGTCATATTCGCGGGCGCGGATGATGACATGGGCGGCCTTGTCGGGGCTGATCTGAAGCATGGGTTCCTCCGGCCCGCCCTTATTGTCGCGGGCCGGGCAGGGTCACTCCTTGCGTCCGAAAAGACGTTCGATATCGGCAAGGCGCAGCTTGACCCAGGTCGGCCGGCCGTGATTGCATTGTCCCGATCTGGGGACGCGCTCCATCTCGCGCAGCAGGGCGTTCATCTCGTCCGCGCCCATGCGTCGGCCCGCGCGGACCGAGCCATGGCAGGCCATGGACGACAGAACCGCGTCGATCCGCCCGCGCAGACGGTCGGATGCACCCTGATCGGCCAGATCGTCAAGGATGTCGCGGATCAGCGCCGGAACGTTCAGGCGGGTCAGCATCGCCGGCGATTCGCGCACCGCGATGGCGCTGCCGCCGAACGGCTCGATCACCAGCCCCAGGCAGGCAAGGTCGTCGGCAACGCCCAGAATCCGGTTGCAATCGGCCTCGGACAATTCGACGATTTCGGGGATCAGCAACGCCTGCGAGGCGATGCCGCTTGCGCCGGCCTGCGCCTTCAGTCGTTCATAGACCAGCCGTTCGTGGGCCGCGTGCTGATCGACGATGACAAGGCCGTCAGCGGTCTGCGCAAGGATCCAGTTCTCGTGAATCTGTGCCCGTGCGGCGCCCAGCGGGGCATCCTGCGGCCCGTCGTCCGGCACTCCTTCGAAGCGCGCCGACGGTGCTTCGGCAAAGCCCGGATCGGCGATCGGGGCCTGCATGTCCAGCGCCCCGCGCATGGCGCCTGCCGAGGGGCGGCGGTCGTGCATCTGATAGCGGCGCGCCTGTGCCGCCGCCGGCTCTGGCCGGAAGGCCGCCAGCGTCGCATCACCAAGGGTCGATGAGGCGCGATGGCCTGCGCTGGCCAACCCGTGCCGCAATGCGCTGACGATCAGGCCGCGCGCGGCCTGCGGGTCACGGAACCGGACCTCGGCCTTGGCAGGATGGACGTTCACGTCCACGAGATGCGGATCGCAGGTCAGATACAGCACCGCCGCCGGGTGGCGCCCCGCAGCCAGCACATCCATGTAGCCCGCCCGCAGCGCGCCGGTCAGCAGCTTGTCGCGGACCGGGCGGCCGTTCACATAAAGATGCTGCGCCACCGCCGCGCCGCGCGAATAGGTCGGCAAGGCGGCAAAGCCGGTCAGGGTCAGGTCGTCGCGAATGGCGTCGATGGTGACCGTATTGTCGATGAAATCGCGGCCCATCACCCGCGTCAGGCGCAGTTTCAGGGCGTCGAAAAGCTCGCCCTGTTCGGCATCGGCGCGGAAGATCTCGCGCCCTTCCGCCGATAGCGAAAACCCGATCCAGGGTTCGGCCATGGCAAGGCGGCGGATCGTGTCGGCCACGGCCTGCGTCTCGGCGCGGTCGCTGCGCATGAATTTCAGCCTGGCGGGGGTGGCAAAGAACAGATCGCGCAACTCCACGACGCAGCCCCGATTGGCTGCCGCGGGACGGACCGGGCCGGCGGCCCCGCCCGCGACGGCGATCGCCACGCCCTCACAGCCTTGCGCGCGTGAGGTGATCGTCAGCCGCCCGACGGCGCCCAGCGACGGCAGCGCCTCGCCGCGAAAGCCGAAGCTGCGAATCGCCAGCAGGTCACTGCCATCGATCTTGCTGGTGGCGTGGCGCGACAGGGCCAACGGCAGGTCGTCGGCGGTCATCCCGCAGCCGTCATCGGTGACGCGGATCAGCCGCTTGCCTCCGTTCTCGATGGCGATGTCGATGCGCGTCGCGCCGGCATCCAGCGCGTTTTCCACCAGTTCCTTCACCGCCGAAGCCGGACGCTCGACCACTTCGCCTGCTGCGATGCGGTTGGACGTGGCCTCATCCAATTGGCGGATGACAGGGCGGATATTGGGTGCGTGACTGTTCATGTCACCAGATATAGCACCGGGCCGCGGGGTCAGAAAGAATTTCCTGCCTGATGGGTGACGGAACGGAAACCGGGGCGCGGGTTTGGCGGTTGAGGCAACACAGCTTTTCAAAAAAGGACGAAACAATGCGTAAGGTAAGTGTGGCAATGACATTGGGCCTGACGCTGCTGGTAGCGGCCTGCGGCCCGAATACCGCAACCCGCGCGACGACCGGCGCGGCAACGGGCGCCGTCGTCGGCGGGCCGGTCGGCGCCGTGGCGGGCGCGGCGCTTGGCGGCAGCGGCGCAGTCCAGGTCAAGTGATCCGGCCGAACTGTGGGTGAACATGGCCGGGATCGCTCCCGGCCAAGTTCCCTCAATTGACTGCGTTCTCCGTCTCGGCCGCCTGCCCGGCGGGCGGCGACCCGGTCCCGGCTTTCGCGGTTTCGACCCCCTCCGGACGGCCGACCAGGACAAAGCGCAACTGGTCCGGGTTCAGCAGACGCGCAGCGACGCGCTGGACATCCTCGGCGGTGACGGCCTCGACCTTCTGGTTGCGGGTGTTCACGTAGTCGATGGGAAAGCCCACAAGCTGCATCCCGGCCAGGATCCCCGCGATCTTGCCATTGCCATCGAAACGCAGCGGATATTCCCCGGTCAGATAGGTCTTCGCATCCCGCAATTCCTGCTGGCTGACGCCATCCTTGGCCATCTTTTCCCATTCCTTGCGGATCAGATCCAGAGCCTGGCCGATCGAGGCGTTCGAACCCTGCATCCCGCCAAGCCAGCGTTGACCATAAAGTCCGGTCGCGAGCCCCGTATAGATGCCATAGGTCAAGCCCCGCTTTTCGCGAAGTTCTTCCATCAGACGAGAACCGAAGCCGCCGCCGCCAAGAATGTGGTTGGCGACATAGGCGGCGAAGTAGTCCGGGTCGTCGATGGGCAGGCCCGGCCCATAGAAGCTGACCACGGTCTGCGGGCTGTCCCAGTCGATCACGGTCACGTCGTTGCCGAGGTTCAATTGCGCGGGTTCGGGCAGGGGGGCGGTGCCTTTTTCCGGAAGACCGCCCAGGATCCGGTCCAGCAGCGGTCCCAGTTCCTCGGGCGTGATATCGCCCGAGACGCCAACCACCACCCGGTCCCGCGCCAGAACGCGGTTCTTCGCGGCGACCAGGTCCTGCCGCGTCAGCCGCGCCACGGATTCAGCCGTGCCATTGGCCGAACTGCCATAGGGGTGATCGCCAAAGGCCAGTTGCGCCAGTTTCTCGCTGGCAATGGATTGCGGATCGTTTGCGTTCGCGCGGATGATCGCCTGAACCTGACCCTTCACCCGGTCGATCGCATCCTGATCGAAACGCGGTTGGGTCAGCGCCTTGGCCAGCAGATCCGCGGTCGCGTCGCGATTCTCGGTCAGGGTGCGCATGTCGATGCTCAGCGCGTCCTGACTGCTGTCGAAAGAGATGTCGGCCCCCAGATCCTCGACCGCCCGTGCAAAGGCGGTCGAATCCAGCTTGCCCGCGCCTTCCTCCAGCGTGGCGGTCATCAGGTTGATCGCACCACGCTTGCCCGGCGCATCGAGACTGGTGCCACCCCTGAAGTCGAATTCCAGCGCGACGAAGGGGATCGAGCGATCCTCGACCAGCCAGGCCTCGATGCCGCCGGGCGATGTGACCTTCTGGATCTCGATGGCCCAGGCCGGCAGCGCGATCAGGGTGGCGACGAGGGCGATGACGGCGCGGATCATCCTTCGATCTCCTTTTGCGTTTCGGCAGTGGCGGCGGCGGGCGGCGCGGCCGCGTCGCCCGGAACGGCTGCGGCGCTGGAATTGGCTGCCGTCTCGGCCGGCGGTGCGGGCAGCAGCCAGCCGGTGACGCGGGCGTCGCTGGTCAGCACCTCCTGCGCGGCCGCCATCACGTCCTGGGCGGTAACCGCCGAGAGGATGTCGGGCCAGTCGTTGACATCCTCGATGCTCAGCCCGGTGGCCAGACCCTGCCCGTAATCATAGGCCCGGCCCTGGGCGGAATCGCGGGCATAGATGCGGGCGGCGCGGATGCTGGTCTTGACCCGTTCCAGATCGGCCTTGTCCGGACCGGTCTTGAGGAAATCGGCCAGCACCTTGTCCAGTGCGGCCTCGGCCTTGTCGCGGGACAATCCTTGCGCGGGCATCATCGAGATGGTGAAATTGGTCGGATCGACCGCCAGTCCGTCATAGCTGGCCCCGGCCCAGATCGCCTTGCCCTTCAGCGCCAATTCGCGCCCCAGAACCGAGGTCTGCATCGATCCGCCCAGCAATTCGGCCAGCACCGTCAGCGCGGCAGCCCTGGCCTGGTCGCCCGGATTCCGCTCGGGCGCCAGGATCATGCGGGTCATGACCGGCTGGGGAACGCGGGGATCGACCATCTCCATCCTGCGCGGGCTGCGCTGCGTGGGTTCCTGCGGGCGGATACGGGGTGCGGCCTCTGCCTTGGCCGGAATGGGGCCGTAATATTTTTCCGCCAGCTCGCGGGCCTTTTCCGAGGTGACGTCACCGGCAAGGATCAGCACCGCCTCGCTTGGGGAATAATTGTCGTCATACCACTTGATTGCATCCTTGCGCGTCAGGTCCATCATCTCCTGCCGCCAGCCGATGACCGGGCGGCCGTAGGGATGGTTGTAATACAGCGTCGCGCTCTGTTCCTCGCCGAACAGGGCGCGCGGATCGCTGTCGGTCCGCTGGGCGCGTTCCTCCAGCACGACCTGGCGTTCGGCTTGCCAATCGTCCTCGCCGATCTTCAGGTTCGCCATGCGGTCTGCCTCCATCCTCATGATCAGGGGCAAGCGATCGCTGGCGATGCGCTGGAAATAAGTGGTGTAGTCGTAAGAGGTGAAGGCGTTGTCCATACCGCCATTGGCGGTCACGGTTCGGGACAATTCGCCGGGGCCCAACGTGTCGGTCCCCTTGAACATCAGATGTTCCAGATAATGCGCGATGCCGGATTTTCCGGGCGCTTCGTCCGCAGCGCCGATCTTGTACCAGACCATCTGGACCACGACCGGGGCGCGGTGATCCTCGATCACGACGGTCTCAAGCCCGTTGGGCAGGGTGAAGCTGCTGACGCCTTCCGGCATATCGGCCAGCGCCGGCAGCGCGGACAGCGACAAGGCAAGGGCTGCGGGCAAAGGGGCGCGGCGCATCGGGTCGGAACCTCCTCGTGTGGTGGCGGAAATCTGCCGCCCGCGCAGGCGGGGCGCAACCCGTCTCGCGGCATTGTGTGCGGCGCGACGCAGCGCGCTGTGGCCGATCGCGCCCACGCCGGCGAACGGCGCGGCGCCAGCCTGTGTTTCCGACCTCTACCCTGACAGCGCGACCGGCAGGCTCGTCGGGCCGTGGGCTTGCAGGCCGGTCTTCCATGTCGCCTCGCCTGCGGCCTCGATCCGCGTCGTCCGCGCCAGCAAGGCGTCAAACAGAACTTCCATGTTCAGCCGCGCCAGATTGTTGCCCAGGCAGACATGCGGACCGGCGCCGAAGGCCAGATGCAGGTTCGGCCTGCGGGTCACGTCGAACCGGTCCGGTCCCTCGAACGCCGCGGGATCGCGGTTGGCGCTGGCATAGAGCAGGCCGAACTTCGTGCCCCTCGGCCAATCTCGCCCGCAGATCGTCAGATCGACCGAGGCATAGCGGTGAAAGAAGGGCAGCGGCGCGGCATGGCGAAACATCTCTTGCACCGCCTGCGGCATCAGCGCGCGATCGGCGCGCAGCAGCGCCATCTGGTCGGGATGGGCCAGCAGCGCGGCCATGCCGTTGCCCATCGCGTCCACGGTCGAGCCATGGCCCGCGTGCAGAAGCTGCATCAGGGTCGAGATCACCTCGTCACCACTCATCTGCCCGCGGGCCTCGGCAAGGGTCAGGGCGCTGGTCAGATCGTCGCGCGGCCGGATCCGGCGCTGCGCGCACAGATCCCGCAACAGGTCGTGAAACAGCCGTGTCGCCTGCTCGGCCCGCGCCTTGCGCGCGGGGGTGCGGTTGCTGACGTCGAAATAGGTCACGACAGCCTCGGACCATTCCGTCATCTGCCGCGCCATCGCCGGGTCGGTGCCGATCAGGTGCCCGATCACCTGGCCTGGCAGGTCATGGGCCAGATCGGTCACGAAGTCGATCCGTTCGCGGGACAGCAGCGCGTCCAGCCGCGCGCCCAGATGGTCCGCAACCCAATCGCGCAGGCTTTCCAGCCGGGTCTTTGTGAAGAAGGGAAAGACCGCACGGCGCAGCCGGTCATGGTCGGCGCCGTCCAGCTCCAGCATCGAGGTCTGCACGAAGCGTTCATGAAACGGCATGTCGTGGAAATTCTCGGCCCGTCGCAGGCGGTCTCTGTCGCCGGGCGCGGCAAAGGCGGCGGCGCCCCGCACCATCCGCCGGTCCGAGGCGATGGCGCTTACATCGTGAAACCGCGCCGCGACATGGCCCTCGAATCCCGCCAGCCAGGGCAATTCGGGCAGCGCCCGGATCGCGGCATAGACCGGCCAGGGATCGCGGCCGAAATCCGGCGAGGCCGGATCGAAGCCCGGAACCATGGCGCGCCTACTTGGCCGCCGGGGCCGGCGAGGTCGAGGTCCGCGCGCCGGCGCGCTGCCAGCGGATCTGTTCCGCAGTGGCATCCAGCGCCATGCTGCGATAGGCGCGCTGATAGACCGAGGTGCCGAACAGGGCCTCCAGCGGGCGGCGGGCATTGCGCGACCGCCAGCGAAGATCCGCCTGCGCCAGTTCCGGGCGTATGTCGGGATTCGTGCCGGCCCGCCCGGCATAGGCCACCAGCGCCTGATCCGAAGCGGCGATGCCGCGGTCGTCCAGCCGCGCAGGATTGCCTCCAAGCGCGGCCACCGCATCGGCCTGCGGCGTCGGATCGGTGATGTTGGGCCCGCCCGGAGTCGGCGCCGGCAGAACGGCCAGATCAGGCGGCATCGACAGGGGTTTCGACGGCAGCACGGCAAATTCGTCGGGGCTGCTCTGACCTGCGCGAATGTTCATCAGACGCGGGTCGCCGCTGCACGCCGAAAGCCCGGCCAAGGCCGTAAATCCGATGATCAGCGCAAAAGCCCGCATATCCTGCCCCTTCGTCGTTTGGCTTCTTCTATCGCGAATTCTCGGCCCCGTCACGCGGCTTGTCGCCCCGCGCCCCGGGCCGCTTCGCGGCGGCGGACTTGCGCGCCTTGGTCCAGGTCGAGCCCTTTTTTTCCTGCGGCAGCAGAACCAGCACGATGGCGCCGGCGAAGATGCTGATATCGGCGATGTTGAAGCTGAACGGGTTGTCCCAGCCCGGCAGCGACATGTTGAGGAAATCGGCCACAGCGCCATAGCGCAGTCGGTCGATCACGTTGCCAATGGCTCCGCCGATCAGCAGACCGCCCGAGATCCGCGCCAGAAGCCCGGCATTGCTGCGCCGAAGCCAGATCCAGACCCAGATGCAGATCGCCACCGCGATTCCGATCAGAAGCCACCGCGTCAGGTCCCGGTCCGACGCCATCAGCCCGAAATTCATCCCCTGATTCCAAGCCATCCGCAAGTTCAGCCAGGGCGGCGCCACGTCGATCCGGCGCAGAAGGTCGAGGTTCAGCAGCTGCAGGACCCAGTATTTCAGCGCCTGGTCCAGCACGATGATCACGGTCGCAAGCCGGCCGGTCAGCCGCATGTCCGCCCGCGGCGGCGGTTTCGGTTTGCGCGGCCGGCGCGGTTTTCGGGCGGGTTTGGCGGGCGGTCTTTCCGCCTCGAAGGGCAGTTCGTTTTGCATCAGTGCCGGAAATGCCGTTGGCCGGTGAAAACCATGGCAAGCCCCAATTCATTCGCCGCCGCGATCACCTCGTCGTCGCGGACCGAGCCGCCGGGCTGGATCACCGCGCGGGCGCCCGCTTCTGCCAAGGCCTCGATCCCGTCGGCAAAGGGGAAGAACGCGTCAGAGGCCACGGCCGCGCCGACGGTCAGCGGCAGCGGCAGGCCAAGCACCTGGGCCATGTCCTCGGACTTGCGGCGGCCGATCCGGGTGCTGTCCACGCGGCTCATCTGGCCTGCGCCGATGCCGACGGTCGCCTGGTCCTTGGCATAGACGATGGCGTTCGACTTGACGTGCTTGGCGACATTCCAGGCGAACAGCAGATCGGCCATCTCGGCCTCGGACGGCTGGCGGTCGGTCACGATCTTCAGCGCGTCGCGCCCGACATGGCCGTTGTCGCGCCCTTGCACCAGAAACCCGCCTGCGACCTGGCGATAGGTCATGCCGCCTTCGCCCGGGTCGGGCAGGCCGCCGGTGGTCAGCAGGCGCAGGTTCTTCTTGCCGGCAAAGACGCGCCTGGCATCCTCGTCGGCATCCGGCGCGATGACGACCTCGGTGAAGATCTTCACGATCTCCTCGGCGGTGGCCCCGTCCAGCGGGCGGTTCAGCGCCACGATGCCGCCAAAGGCCGAGGTCCGGTCGCAATCGAAGGCCCGGCGATAGGCGTCGATCGCGGTTCCGCCGCGCGCCACGCCGCAGGGATTGGCGTGCTTGACGATGGCGCAGGCGGGACCGTCGCCAGGGTCGAATTCGGCGACCAGCTCGAACGCGGCATCGGTGTCGTTGATGTTGTTGTAGGACAATTCCTTGCCCTGCCATTGCTTCGCGGTGGCGACACCGGGCCGCGCCTCTCCGGTCACATAGAACGCAGCCGATTGATGCGGGTTCTCGCCATAGCGCAATCCCTGCGCCAGCGTGCCCGCGAAGGCGCGGCGGCGCGGCGTGTCCTCGCCGATGGCCTTTGCCATCCAGGTGCTGACGGCGGCATCGTAGGCGGCGGTGCGGGCATAGGCGATCTGGGCCTGACGCTGGCGGAAAGCACAGGTGGTATGGTCGTCATTGGCGTCCAGTTCCGCCAGCAATGCGTCGTAATCCTGCACATCCACGATGACGCTGACAAAGCCGTGATTCTTGGCCGCCGCCCGGATCATCGCCGGCCCGCCGATATCGATGTTTTCGATGCAATCGTTGTAATCCGCGCCCTTGGCGACCGTTTCCTCGAACGGATAGAGGTTGACGACCAGCAGGTCGATCGGCTCGATCCCGTGCGCCTGCATCGCGGCCTGATGCTCCTCGTTGTCGCGCAGCGCCAGCAAGCCGCCGTGAACGGCCGGGTGCAGGGTCTTCACGCGACCGTCCATCATCTCGGGAAAACCCGTCACATCGGCCACATCGACGACGCCCAGCCCGGCCTCGCGCATGGCCTTGGCACTGCCGCCGGTGGACAGGATCTCGACCCCGCGCGCCTCCAGCTTGCGGGCGAAATCGATCAGTCCGGTCTTGTCCGAGACCGAGATCAGTGCGCGTTTCAGGGCGATGGGACGGGACATGGCGGACCTTGCATCTGGATCGTGTCGCCCACCTAGCGCCAAGGCGCAGGAAGGTCCAGCGCCACGGACGGCCTTCGCCCTCTTGGAAAATACCTTGCAGGGGGTCCGGGGGACGCAAAGTCCCCCGGCGGTCGCGGGACGCTGGGCAGGCTGCGGATCCGGGCGGGGTCTTGCCGTTTCCTGGCGCGGCCGAGGCGAACGGACTGCCTGCCCGCCGCAAGGCGCCGGAACTGGCGGCGGCGCGCCGTTTCCTACTGCAAATCGGCAAAGGCGTCTTGCAGGCGCGATACGGCCTCGGCCACGCGGGCGCGGGGGGTGGCGATGTTGAAACGCAGAAAGCTGTCGCCGCCCTTGCCGAAGGTGTGGCCATGATTGGCGGCGATGCGGGCGATCTTCTCGACGCGGGCGGTGAAATCCTCGGGCGTCATGCCGGTGCCCGAGAAATCGACCCAGGACAGATAAGTGGCTTCCAGCGGCATGGATCGCAGGCCCGGAATCGCGTTCACGCCCTCGTCGAACAGGCGGCGGTTGCCATCCAGATATTCGGTCAGCGCATCGACCCACGCCGCGCCTTCGGGCGAATAGGCGGCGGCGACCATGTCCGCGCCCATGAAGGCGGCCGATACGCCACGCGCCAGCAGCGCGCGGCGAACCCCTTCGCGCAGGGTATCGTCGGCGATGATGGCATTGCCGATATGGGCGCCGGCGATGTTGAAGGTCTTGGTGGCGGCGGTCAGGGTGATCAGCCGGTCACGCAGTTCGGGCGCGACCTTGGCGATCATGCTGTGGGTCTGGCCCGGCATCGTCAGGTCGCAATGGATATCGTCCGAGATCAGGATCAGATCGTGGCGGATGCAGAAATCGGCGACCTGGCGCAATTCCTCGTACGACCAGACGCGGCCGCCGGGATTGTGCGGCGAGCAGAGGATCAGGACTTTCTCGCGCCCGGTCAACAGGCTGTCCCAGTTGTCCCAATCCATCCGATAGAGGTCTTCGCGCAGGGCCAGTGGAAATTCGACCAGTTCGCGACGCGAGGCGCGAATGACGCGGGCGAAGGCGTGATAGACGGGCGACATCACGATCACGCCGTCGCCGGGTTCGGTGGTGGCGTCGATGGCCATGGCGACGCCATTGACCAGTCCCGCCGTGGTCAGGATCCACGGCGTCTCGATCTGCCAGCCATGGCGGTTTTCATGCCACCAGCGGATCGCCTCCAGATAGGGCGCATTGCGGCCGGGATAGCCGTAGATGCCGTGGTCGGCGGCGCGCTGGACGGCCCGCTGCACCGCCCGGGGCGGGCGGAAATCCATGTCGGCGACCCACATCGCCAGTCCGTCCGACGGCGCCACGCCATAGGTCATCTGCATGTCGTCCCATTTCGAGCAACGGGTGCCAACGCGGTCGATGATCTGATCGAAATCGGGTCGGGTCATGGCGGCTTTCCTGCTGGGGCGTTTCCGCCCTGCATACGCGGGTTGTTGCTTATGGTGAAGCCATCGCCTAAATCCACCGGCATGAGCCTGCGCACGATCCTGATCCATCCCGATCCCCGCCTGAAGAAGGTGGCCGATCCCGTCGCCCGCGTCACGCCCGAGATCGAGTCGCTGGCGGCCGATCTGCTGGCCACGATGTATGAGGCGCCGGGTGTCGGCCTGGCCGCGCCGCAGGTGGGGGCGGGGGTGCGGCTATTCGTGATGGATGCGAGCCGGGAGCCGGAGACCGAGAAACGTCCCATGGTGCTGATCAACCCCGAGATCACCTGGACCTCGGAGGCGCTCAACACCTATGACGAGGGCTGTCTGTCGATTCCGGATCAATATGCCGATGTCACCCGGCCGGCCCAGGTGCGGATGCGCTGGCTGGGACTGGACGGCGGGACACATGAGGAAGACTTCGACGGGCTGTGGGCGACCTGCGCCCAGCACGAACTGGACCACCTGAACGGGATCCTGTTCATCGACCACCTGTCGGCGGTCAAGCGGCAGATGATCACCCGCAAGATGGTCAAGCTGAAACGCGAGCGCGCCCGTGCCTGACATGGTGTCCCGGCCCGGCCCGCTGCGGCCCGCCTTGCCCGATCCGCTGGCGGGGGGCGTGGTGCGGCCGATCCTGTGCCATCCCGACCCGGCGCTGCGCGAGATCTGTCAGCCCTCGGGCTATCTGGGCGGGGCCGAGCTTGCCCGACTGGCCGCCGATCTTCTGGCCACGATGTATGCGGCCGAAGGGCGCGGGTTGGCCGCGCCCCAGATCGGGGTGCTGCGGCGGATCGTGGTCATGGATGCCGGCTGGAAGGACGGCGCGCCGGAACCCCTGATCCTCTGCGATCCCGAGATCCTGGTCCGTTCGGACCAGCAGGACATGGCCGAGGAGCGCTGCCTGTCGATCCCCGGACGGGCGGTCGCCGTGCCGCGTTCGGTCGCGGTCACGATGCGCTGGTATCGGCTGGACGGCAATCTGGTAAGCCGCGAATTCAATGGCTGGGCCGCGCGGATCGCACAGCACGAGGCGGATCATCTGGACGGGCGGCTGATCCTGGACTGGGCATGAGCGTGCGGCCCGTCATCGCCTACGCCGATCCGCGCCTGCATCGCGCGGCCGAACCGATCGGGGCGGTGACCGAGACGGTGCGGATGATCTGGGACGACATGGTCGACACGATGGAGGCAATGCCGGGTGTGGGCCTTGCCGCGCCGCAGATCGGGATCATGCTGCGGCTGGCGGTGGTCGATGCTTCGGACCGACGCGGGCAGGCGGTGCTGATGGCCAATCCCGAAGTGCTGCACGAAAGCGTGCAGATGCGCGATCACGACGAGGCCAGCCCGAACCTGCCCGGTGTCTTTGCCCGGATCAGCAGGCCGCGCGCCGTCACGGTGCGGTTCCTGAATCCGGATGGCGCTGTGGAGGAACGCGATTTCGTCGGCCTCTGGGCGACCAGTGTGCAGCATCAGATCGACCATCTGGACGGCAAGGTCTATGTCGACCATCTGTCGCCGCTGAGGCGGAAGATGCTGGTTCAGAAATCGGCAAAGCTGGCGCGCCGGGGATAGCCCGGGGACTGCGCCCTCCGGATCCCCTTGCGGGATATGAGACGACCAAAGCAGGAGGCGGGAATGCGCGTCATTTTCATGGGAACGCCGGAGTTTTCGGTTCCGGCCCTGCGCGCGGTGGCGGCTGCCCATGAGGTGGTGGCAGTCTATTCCCAGCCGCCGCGCGCGGCGGGACGAGGGCAGAAGCCGCGACCCTCGCCGGTGCATCGCGTGGCCGGGGAATTGGGGATCGCGGTGCGGGTGCCCGAGCGGTTGCGTGATACCGAGGCGCAGGCGGCCTTTGCCGCGCTCGAGGCGGATGTCGCGGTCGTGGTCGCCTATGGGCTGATCCTGCCGCAGCCGATCCTGGATGCGCCGGGATTCGGCTGCCTGAACATTCATGCCTCGCTGCTGCCACGCTGGCGCGGGGCCGCCCCGATCCAGCGCGCGGTGATGGCGGGCGATGCCGAAACCGGTGTCGCGGTCATGCAGATGGAGGCCGGGCTGGATACCGGGGCTGTCCTGGCCGAGGCGCGGACCGCCATAGGGCCCGAGGAGACCGGCGCCGATCTGCATGACAGGCTGGCCGTGATGGGCGCGGAACTGATCGTCGATGTGCTTGGACGGCTGCCCTTGCCGGCGGTCGCGCAGCCCGCGGAGGGCATGACCTACGCCGCCAGGATCGACAAGGCCGAGGCGCGGATCGACTGGACCCGGCCGGCCGTCGAGGTGGACCGTCTGATCCGGGGCCTGTCGCCCTTTCCCGGCGCCTGGTGCGAAATCGCGGGCGAGCGGGTCAAGCTGCTGCGGTCGCGGCTGGCGCCCGGACAGGGCCTGCCGGGCGCGGTGTTGTCGGGATTTCGTGTCGCCTGCGGCGAGGGGGCCGTCGAGATCCTCGAAGCCCAGCGTCCTGGCAAGCGCCCGATGCCGGCCCCCGAGATGCTGCGCGGACGGGCGCTGCCGCAAAGGCTGGGCTGAAGGCGGCGCCCGCCGCCCTTCGCGCCCGATCGTGGCGGGGGCTTGTCCCCCGCCCGGCGGACGCGAACGCCGTCGCGGGACGCAAAAGGCGGTGACGCTGCCTCAGATTGCGCCGTGGCAATGCTTGAACTTCTTTCCCGAACCGCAGGGACAGATATCGTTGCGCGAGGGATTCCCCCAGGTCGCGGGATCGGCTTCGTCGAAACCCTCGACCAGCGGTTCGGGCTTGTCGGCATCGTCATCCGACCGATGTTCGTCGCCGTGCTCCATCGTCAGATGTTCCTGTCCCGTCTTCTGCTGCTCGACCATCTGGCGCAGCATTTCCTCGCGCTCTGCATCGGTCAGCGGGCGGATCTGGGCCAGACGCTGGGTCACGTCGAAGCGCAGCCCGTCCAGCAACGTCTCGAACAGCTGAAATGCCTCGGTCTTGTATTCCGACAACGGATCGCGCTGCGCGTAGCCGCGAAAGCCGACCACCGAACGCAGGTGTTCCAGCGTCACCAGATGGTCGCGCCATTTCTGGTCGATCATCTGCAACAGAACCTGCTTTTCGATATTGCGCATGTTCTCGGGCCCGAAACCCTGTTCCTTCTCGGCCATGTAGGTGTCGGTGGCTTGCTCGATCCGCTCGCGCATCGCCTCCTGATCGACGCCCTCCTCCTCGGCCCATTCGTCCACGGGAAGGTTCATGTTCAGCCGTTCCCGCACCGCCGCCTTCAGGCCCTCGGTATTCCACTGGTCGGCATAGGATTTCGGCGGCAGGAACTCGTCGACGATGTCCTCGATGACCTGATGGCGCATGTCGGCGGCGATCTCGCCGACCTCGTCGCTGTCCATGATCTCGCGGCGCTGGCTGAAGATGGCCCGGCGCTGATCGTTCATCACGTCATCGAATTTCAGCAATTGCTTGCGGATGTCGAAGTTTCGGCCCTCGACCTTGGCCTGGGCGCGTTCCAGCGACTTGTTCACCCAGGGGTGGATGATCGCCTCGCCTTCCTTCATGCCCAGGCTGGACAGCACCTTGTCCAGACGTTCCGACCCGAAGATCCGCATCAGGTCATCGTCCAGCGACAGGAAGAACAGCGACCGCCCGGGATCGCCCTGCCGGCCCGACCGGCCACGCAACTGGTTGTCGATGCGGCGGCTTTCATGGCGTTCGGTGCCAAGGACGAACAGCCCGCCCGCATCCAGGACGCGCTGCTTGTCGGCGGCGTGTTCGGCCTCGATCCGGGCGCGCAACTCGTCGGGGTTGGCGTCGGGATCGGCATTCAGCGCCTCCATCACCTTCATGTCGACATTGCCGCCCAGCTGGATGTCGGTGCCGCGGCCGGCCATGTTGGTGGCGATGGTGACGGTGCCGGGCTTGCCGGCATCGGCGACGATCTGCGCCTCGGCCTCGTGCTGGCGGGCGTTCAGGACGTTGTGGGGGATGCCGTCCTTTTGCAGCAGCGCCGACAGCATCTCGGATTTCTCGATGCTTGTGGTGCCGACCAGCGTCGGCTGGCCCTTGTCATGGGCCTCCTTGATCGCCTCGATCACGGCGCCGTATTTCTCGGTCGCGCTGCGATAGACGCGATCATGTTCGTCGAGGCGCTGGATCGGCCGGTTGGTGGGCACCTCGACCACGCCCAGCTTGTAGATTTCGGCGAATTCGTCGGCCTCGGTGCTGGCGGTGCCGGTCATGCCGGCCAGCTTGTCATAAAGGCGGAAATAGTTCTGGAAGGTGACGCTGGCCAGGGTCACGTTCTCGGGCTGAATCTCGACGCCCTCCTTGGCCTCGATCGCCTGATGCAGCCCGTCCGACAGGCGGCGGCCCTTCATCATCCGGCCGGTGAATTCGTCGATCAGCATCACCTCGCCGTCGCGAACCATGTAATGCTGGTCCTTCAGAAACAGCTTGTGGGCGCGCAGGGCCTGGCTGGCATGGTGGACGATGGTGGTGGATTCGGGGTCATAGAGGGTCTGGCCCTCGGGCAGAACACCGTCTTCCGACAGTTTCTGTTCCAGCAATTCGTTGCCTTCCTCGGTGAAGGTCGCATTGCGGGTCTTTTCGTCCAGCTTGTAATGTTCCTCGGTCAGCAACGGGATGTATTTGTCCAGCACGCGATACAGTTCGCTTCGGTCCTGCGACGGCCCCGAGATGATCAGCGGTGTCCGCGCCTCGTCGATCAGGATCGAATCGACCTCGTCCACGATGGCGAAATTGTGACCGCGCTGGACCATTTCCGCGACAGAGCCCTTCATGTTGTCGCGCAGATAATCAAAGCCCAGTTCGTTGTTCGTCGCATAGGTGACGTCGGCGGCGTATGCGTCGCGCTTTTCGGGTTCGGGCTGGAAGGGATAGACGACACCGGTGGTCATGCCCAGATGGGCAAAGACCTTGCTCATCCATTCGGCATCGCGCTTGGCCAGGTAGTCGTTGACGGTGACGATATGGACGCCCTTGCCGGACAGCGCGTTCAGATAGGCGGGGAAGGTGGCAACCAGGGTCTTGCCCTCGCCGGTCTTCATTTCGGCGATATTGCCCTGATGCAGGAAGATCCCGCCCATCAGCTGCACGTCGAAGGCGCGCAGGCCAAGCGCGCGGCGCGCCGCCTCGCGGCAATTGGCAAAGACCTCGGGCAGGATCGCGTCAAGGCTTTCGCCGTCCCTGACGCGGTTCTGGAACTCGCGGGTCTTCTCGATCAGCCCGTCATCGGACAGCGCCTTGAAATCCTCTTCCAGCGCGTTGATCCGGGCAACCAGCGGCCGGGTCGATTTAACCTTGCGGTCGTTTGGCGTGCCAAAGACCTTCTTCGCCATAGAACCAATGCCGAGCATGTCACCTTCGCAATCACGTTGTTGGGAAAGGCTGTCAGAAGCGGGCCACTTGCCCCCGCCTTCCGCATTGCCGTATCAGGGGGCCGAACGAAGCCGGCGGCGGCACCTTCCGCGTTCCGTGGGGATTTATGCCTCGTCCGCCTGACTGTCAACGCTGGCCCGGTCCCGGGATGGGGCCGCGCCGCGACATGCAAAGGAACTTCCATGCTGAAACGTTCGATTCTTGCGGCCGTCATCGCGGCGCCTCTGATGGTTCCCGCCCTTGCCATGGCGCAGGATCAGACCGCCGACACGGTCGTTGCCACCGTCAACGGACAGGACATCACGCTGGGCGAGATGATCGTGATGAAGCAGACCATGCAGCAGGATCCGCAGACCGCGAACATGCCCGACCAGGCACTCTGGGACATGATGCTGGACCAGTTGATCCGTCAGGCCGCCGTGGCCGAAACCGGCACCGAGAGCGCAGGCGTCCGCGCCCAGATCGAGTTGCAGAAACGCAACGTTCTGGCCGCCGAGGCAGTCGGCAAGATCGCCGAGCCGCAGCCCGGCGAGGACGAGGTCAAGGCCGCCTATGACAAGCTGTTCGGCAATGCCGAGGCGAAGACGGAATATTCGGCCGCCCATATCCTTGTCGACAGCGAGGACAAGGCAAAGGATCTGAAGAAGCAGCTGGATGAGGGCGCCGATTTCGGCAAGTTGGCCGAAGAGAATTCGACCGGTCCCAGCGGGCCGAACAAGGGCGATCTGGGCTGGTTCACCGCCGATCAGATGGTGCCGGAATTCTCGGACGCCGTGAAGGGGCTGGAAAAGGGCCAGGTCTCGGATCCGGTCCAGACGCAGTTCGGCTGGCATGTGATCAAGCTGAACGACACCCGCGTGAAGGAAGCCCCGAAGCTGGACGAGGTCAGGGATCAGGTGGTGCAGATGGTGCGGCGCCAGAAGGTCGAGGCGGCGATCGAAAAGATCACCTCGGATGCCAAGGTTGAAAAGACCGAAGGGCTGGATCCGGCGCTGCTGAACGAGACCGCCCTTCTGGACGCGCAATGATGGGCAAGGCGGGGCAACCTGTCTCGCCGCTGGCTCCGGCGCGCTTTCCCGATCTGCCGGTCATTGCCGGCGTCGAATTCGCCAGTGGCGCGGCCGGCGTCAAGTATCAGGGTCGCACGGATGTGACCCTGATCCGCATCGCGCCGGGATCCGCGATCGCCGGGGCCTTTACCCGGTCCTCGACGCGGGCTGCCTGCGTGCTGGACAACCAGGCCAAGCTGGCCTCGGGCGGCGACGCACCCGATGGCGCGGCGATCATCGTCAATTCCGGCAATGCCAATGCCTTCACCGGCGCGCGTGGGCAGGAATCGGTCGATGCCGTGACCGGCGCCGTGGCAAGCGCGCTGAACATGCCGGCAAGCCGGGTGTTTTCATCCTCGACCGGCGTGATCGGCGAGCCGCTGCCGCATGAACGCATCCTCGCGATCATCGACAACCTGAAGGCCGGGCTCAGCCGGCGCGGGATCGCCGATGCCGCGCGCGCGATCATGACCACAGATACCTTTCCCAAGGGGGCCTCGGCCATCCTGCCGGGCGAAGGCGGCGAGATCCGCATCGCCGGGATCGCCAAGGGGTCGGGCATGATCGCGCCCGACATGGCGACGATGCTGGTCTATCTGTTCACCGATGCCAAGATCGCGCCCGATCTGTTGCAACAGGCGCTGTCATCGGGGCTGGAGACGACCTTCAACGCGATCACGGTGGACAGCGATACCTCGACCTCGGACGCGCTGATTCTGGCCGCGACGAATCAAAGCACGGCCGCGCCGATCTCCTCGCTGGAGGATGTGGCCGGAATCGCCTTTGTCAACGCGCTGCACGATGTGATGCGCGATCTGGCGCATCAGGTGGTGCGCGACGGAGAAGGGGCGACGAAATTCGTCGAGATCCGGGTCACCGGCGCGGTGTCGGACGCCGAGGCCAGAACGATCGCGATGTCCATTGCCAATTCTCCGCTGGTCAAGACCGCCATCGCCGGCGAGGACGCCAATTGGGGCCGCATCGTCGCGGCCGTGGGAAAATCGGGGGCCGAGGCCGACCGCGACCGGCTGACGATCCGTTTTGGCGACATGGTTCTGGCCGAAAACGGCTGGCGCGCGCCCGATTACGACGAGGCGAAGACCAGCGCCTATATGAAGAACCAGGATTTGCTGATCGGCGTCGATCTGGGTCTGGGCCAGGGTTCGCGCACCGTCTGGACCTGCGACCTGACCCATGGCTATATCGACATCAACGCCGATTACCGGTCGTGAAGACCGTTCTGGTCGCCGCTGTCGCGCTGATCGACCCGGACGGGCGGGTGCTGCTGGCGCAGCGGCCCGAGGGCAAGTCGATGGCCGGGATGTGGGAATTTCCCGGCGGCAAGGTCGAGCCCGGCGAGACGCCCGAAGCCGCGCTGATTCGCGAATTGCACGAGGAACTGGGGATCGAGACGTGGAATTCCTGCCTCGCCCCGCTGACCTTTGCCAGCCATGCCTATGACGGTTTTCATCTGCTGATGCCGCTTTATGCCTGCCGCAAATGGCAGGGAATCGCCCGCCCCCAGGAGGGGCAGAGGCTGGCCTGGGCGCGGGCGCGTGATTTGCGCAGCTACCCCATGCCTCCGGCCGATATTCCCCTCATTCCGATGCTTCAATCGTGGCTTTGAGGCCGCATGTCGCCCGAAATCGATGAAAAACTGCATCCGAAAGTGCCAGATTCGGCAGTTGTTACTTCTTTCTTAACCATTTCGTGACAGCTTGGGGTCAGAGGCAGCAGAGGACTTGACATGATACGCACGATCTCGATCGGCGGATATATCCTGATCCAGGGGTTGTTCGAACGCATGATGCCGAATGGCAACGCCGTGGTTCGGGTCGGTTCGCGAACCTATGAGGGCAAGCCGGTCGGCGCTTGACGGCCCGCGACCGTGAAGGCCGGCCGATCCAATCAGAGAGACCGAGTCAGAAAAGGGCGGCCTTGGTGCCGCCCTTTTCCCGTTTTCCATACACAGGCGCGAAAGGCTACAGCTTGCGCTCGACCTCTTCCCGCTCGAAAATCTCGATGACATCGCCCGGACGGATGTCGTCGTAATTCTCGAAGGCCATGCCGCATTCCTGGCCGGACTGGACTTCCTTGACCTCGTCCTTGAACCGTTTCAGCGTCTTCAGCGTGCCTTCGTGAATGACCACGTTGTCGCGCAGCAGACGCACCCCGGCACTGCGGCGGGCAATGCCTTCGGTGACCAGGCAGCCCGCGACCTTGCCGACGCCCGTCACCTTGAAGACCTCGCGAATTTCGGCGTAACCGATGAAGTTTTCGCGAACCTCGGCCGAAAGCAGACCCGACGCCGCCGCCTTGATGTCATCCACGAGGTCATAGATGACCGAGTAATAGCGGATTTCGACGCCCTTCTGATTGGCGCCGTTGCGGGCGGGCGCGTTGGCGCGCACGTTGAAGCCGATCACGGGGGCATTGCTTGCCTCGGCCAGGCCGATATCGGATTCGGTGATCGCGCCGACGCCGTAATGCAGCACGCGGACGCGCACCTCATCGTTGCCGACCTTTTCCAGCGCCTGCACGATCGCCTCGGCCGAACCCTGCACGTCGGCCTTCACGACCACCGGCAGTTCGGCCACGCTTTCGTCGGCCTTGGCCTTGGCCATCAGCTGTTCCAGCGTGGTCGCGGCACCGGCGGCGGCGCGCTTGTCCTTGGCGGCCTGGCTGCGGTAATCGGCGATCTCGCGGGCCTGGGCCTCGGTGTCGACCACGTTCAGCACGTCGCCGGCCTCGGGCGTGCCGTTCAGGCCCAGCACTTCGACAGGGACCGAAGGACCGGCCTCTTCCACACGATCGCCCTTGTCGTTGATCAGCGCCCGGACCTTGCCCCATTGCTCGCCCACGACGAAGATGTCGCCGCGCTTCAGCGTGCCGTTCTGGACCAGAACCGTCGCCACCGGGCCGCGTCCCACGTCAAGCTGCGCCTCGATCACCGCGCCCTGTGCGGCGCGGTCGGGATTGGCCACCAGTTCCAGGATCTCGGACTGGAGTGCTATGGATTCCAGCAATTGATCCAGGCCCTGTCCGGTCTTGGCCGACACCTCGACATCCTGCACATCGCCTGACAGCTTCTCGACGACCACCTCGTGATGCAGCAGCGCGCTGCGCACCTTGTCGGGATCGGCGTCGGGCTTGTCGACCTTGTTGATCGCGATGATCATGGGGACGCCGGCCGCCTTGGCGTGATTGATTGCCTCGACGGTCTGCGGCATCACGGCGTCATCCGCCGCCACGACCAGCACGACGATATCGGTGACATTGGCGCCGCGCGCCCGCATCGAGGTGAAGGCGGCGTGGCCCGGCGTGTCGAGGAAGGTCAGAATCGCGCCCGAATCGGCCTTTACCTGATAGGCGCCGATATGCTGGGTGATGCCGCCGGCCTCGCCCGAGACGACGTTGGCATGGCGGATCGCGTCAAGCAGCGAGGTCTTGCCGTGGTCCACATGGCCCATGATCGTGATGATCGGCGGGCGCGGTTGCAGATCCTCGGCCTTGTCCTGAACCTGGTCGATGACCTGTTCGACATCGGAATCGCTGACGCGGACGGCCTTGTGCCCGAATTCCTCGATCACCAGTTCGGCGGTATCGGCGTCCAGCGGCTGATTCATGGACACCATCATGCCCATCTTCATCAACGACTTGACCACATCGGCGGCGCGTTCGGCCATGCGGTTGGCCAGTTCCTGCACCACGATGGTTTCCGGCAACTGCACGTCGCGCGCCACCTTTTCGGGGCGGGATTGCTGGCCCATCGCCTTCTGGCGGGCGCGTTCCTGCTTGCGCTTCATCGCCGCCATGGATCGCTGGCGGCCACCTTCGCCACCGCTCAGCGCCTGGTTCAGCGACAACTTGCCCGAGCGGCGGTTGTCGTCGCGACCGCCCTTTCCGCGCGCGTCGCCGCGATCAGCGCCGCGGTCGGCGCGGTCGCGGTCGGATTTGCGCGGTCCGCCGGCCGACACGCCCTTGGTCTCGGCGCGTGCGGCGGCAGCCTCGATGGCAGCCTGATCGGGCGTAGCGGCGGCGGTTGCCGGGGCCTTTTCCTTCTTCGGTTCGTCCTTGCGCCTGGCCTTTTCCTCGGCTTCGCGGGCGCGGCGGGCATCCTCTTCTTCCCTGGCCTTCAGGGCTTCCTCGCGTTCGCGATCCTCACGCTCCTTGGCCTCGATTTCGGCGCGGCGGCGTTCGCGTTCCTCCTCGCGGGCCTTTTCGTCGGCCTCTCGGGCGGCGGCCTCGTCGGCCTCGCGCGCCTTGGCGGCGGCAAGGGCCTTCAGGCGGCGCTCCATCTCGGCTTCCGAGATCCCGGCAGGGCGTCTGGACGGATCACCGGCATGTTTCGCGACGATGGGCGATTTCGGCTTGTCGCCAGCGCCGCCCTGCACGTTGGGGGTCTTTGGAACCACGACACGCTTGCGCTTGGTTTCCACCAGCACGCTCTTGGTGCGGCCATGGCTGAAACTCTGCTTGACCTGACCCGAGCGGCCGCTGCCGCCCAGCCCGAGGGTCGATTTTCCGTCTTTGTCGCTCATCTGCGTCTTCATTCCTTCCCGACGGCCGAATTGCCGCCGTCATGCCCGCGCAGACCCGTCAGTCTGCCGGCTTCCAAGATCACCTTGTCCGTCAGGCCACCCGCCGCAAGCGCGCCGTGTATGACATGATCGCGCCCGAAGGACAAACCCAATTCTGATGCGGTCAGGCAGCCGAACCAGCGCCCGCCGGTCGGCGTCCACAGCTTGCCCTTGCCGCGCTCCGAGCCGTCGCTGGCCTGAAGCAGAACCTTGGCCCGCCCCTCGGCCAGCCAGCCCTTGACCTTCTCGAACCCGGCCACCGCACGACCCGATTTGCGGGTCAGCGAAATCAGGTCCACGACGCGCCGCGCCAGACCGGCCTCGACCAGGTCCGCCAGGCCGTCCGGCGCCCCGACCCGGGCCCTGGCGCCGCGCGAGAAAAGCCCCTTCGCCGCCGCCTTTGCGATGGCGGCGCGGTCGGCCGTGACCCAGATGCCGCGGCCCGGAAGCTTTTCGGCCAGATCCGGCACCACCTGTCCGTCGGGACCGGCAACGAAACGGATCAGACCGGCCTTGGGCTGGACCTCGCCGGTGACGATGCAGCGCCTTTCGGGCTCATCTCGTTCCTTGATGCGACCACCGCGGCTCAAGCGGGACAATCCGGGGCGTCACGCCCCGGCCTCCTCTGCGGTTTCGCCTTCGGCCGTATTGGCAGACGCGGCGACCAGTTCGTCCGGATCGACCCAGCCCAGCATGACGCGGGCCGTCATCACCATCGTCTGCGCCTCCTCCAGCGAGACCTCGAAAGGCTCCAGAAGCCCCTCATCCTTGACGCGCTGGCCATTGACCGTGGTCCAGCCGCCGGCCAGTTCCCAATCGGCGCAAGTGGCAAAGTCTTCCAGCGTCTTCACGTCATCCTTTGCCAATGCCTCGACCATCTGGGGAGTGAGCCCCTCGAAGTCAATAAGGCTGTCCTCGGCACCCAGGGCGCGGGCATTCTCCAGTGCGGCCTTGGCGCGGGCTTCCAGCACGTCGCGGGCGCGCGCCTGCAATTCCTCGGCCGTGCCCTGGTCCACGCCGTCGATGGTCAGCAGCTCGTCCTGGTCGATATAGGCCACCTCTTCCAGATCGGTGAAGCCTTCGGCGACCAGAAGCTGCGCGAAGAATTCGTCCAGATCCAGCGCCTCCATGAACAGCGCGGTGCGGGCGTTGAACTCGGCCTGACGGCGCTTCGATTCCTCTTCCTCGGTCAGGATGTCGATATCCAGACCGGTCAGCTGGCTGGCCAGGCGAACATTCTGGCCGCGACGGCCGATGGCGAGGCTGAGCTGTTCATCCGGCACCACGACCTCGATCTTGTTGGCGTCCTCGTCGAAGACGACCTTGCTGACCTCGGCCGGTTGCAGGGCGTTCACGAGGAATGTCGCCTGATCATCGTTCCACGGGATGATGTCGATCTTCTCGCCCTGCAATTCGCCGACCACGGCCTGCACGCGAGAGCCACGCATCCCCACGCAGGCACCGACCGGGTCGATGCTGTTGTCATAGCTGATGACCGCGATCTTGGCGCGGCTGCCCGGATCGCGGGCCACGGCCTTGATCTCGATGATGCCATCGTAGATTTCCGGCACCTCCATCTTGAACAGTTCCGCCATGAATTGCGGATCGGTGCGCGACAGGAAGATTTGCGGCCCGCGGGTCTCGCGGCGCACGTCCTTGACATAGGCGCGGATGCGGTCGTTCGGGCGATAGCTTTCGCGGCCGATCTTTTCGTTGCGGCGCAGGATCGCCTCTCCACGACCGATGTCGACGATGATGTTGCCGTATTCCTCGCGCTTGACGATACCGTTGATGATCGTGCCGGCGCGGTCCTTGAATTCCTCGTATTGGCGGTCGCGTTCGGCCTCGCGGACCCGTTGCAGGATCACCTGCTTGGCCGATTGCGCGGCGATGCGGCCCAGATCGACGGGCGGAACCTGCTCCTCGAACACGTCGCCGGGCTGCGGCGCGCCCGAGAAATCCTCGATCGCGGCACCATCGCGGATCCAGAGGGCGCGCCCGTCCCCGGGCGCCTCGAAATAGGGTTTGGCCTGCGCCGGGGTAAGCTGCGCCTGATAATTCTCAAGCTCTTCCTCGTCCACGACGGTCCGGGCGCGGGTGAAGGTGGCATTGCCGGTCTTGCGGTCGATCTTGACGCGGATGTCCATCTCGGACCCGTAGCGCGACTTGGCGGCGCGGGCGAGGCTGTCCTCCATCGCCTCGATGACCAGTTCCGGCTCGATCATCTTCTCGCGCGCGACCGCCTCGGCGGTTTGCAGAAGTTCCAGCTGATTGGCAGAGGTGATCGCCATCACTTACTCCTTGGTATCGGCGCGCTCGGCGCCCTCGTTTTCGTCGGTTCCGCCATCGTCTTCGGTTTCCACCGCGTCAAAGGCGCTTTCGTCCAGGTTGTCGATCGCGATTCCGGCCTCTTTCTTCTGGCGCAGCATTTCGCGGATCAGTTCGTCCGTCAGCACCAGTTTCGCATCCGAGAGCCAGTCGAAATTCAGCCCGATCGTCTGGATCTCGCCGGCCTCTTCGATGTTCAGCAGAACCTCGTCGCCCGCATCGCCCGATTCGACGCCCGCCAGCACGCCCTTCCAGCGTTTGCGGCCGTCGATCGGCTGGTTCGTCTCCAGCTTGGCCTCATAGCCCTCGAAGGTCGCGAAATCCTTCAGCCGGGTCAGCGGCCGGTCGATTCCGGGGCTGCTGACCTCCAGGTGATAGGCGTCCTCGATCGGATCCTCGACATCCAGCGTGGCACTGACCGCGACCGAGATGTCGCCGCAATCCTCCACGTTGATGCCGCCTTCCGGCCGGTCGGCCATGATCTGCAAGGTCGCTGTCTTGCCGCCTTGCAGACGCACGCGCACCAGCTCGAAGCCCAGATCCTCGATCACCGGGGTGATGATCTCGGCCAGGCGCCGGTCAATGGCGGTCTTGGCGATCAGGTCGTTCGACATGGCGTCCTTCGGATGGAAAAAAGGGCCCGCAGCGGGCCCAAGCAGAAGCGTCCGGTGGGCAGGGGGTGGAAGCCTGCACCGCTGTCAAGCAGGCATATAGACCCCTGAGGCGGGGATTGCAAGCGGGGCGTGTCAGACCCCGCCGGCACCCGGATTGTCCTGCCAGATGCGCCAGTTCAGCGCCGCCGCCACGCATAGCCAGGCAAGATAGGGCAGCAGCATGACCGCGGCCACCGCGTCCAGCCGGAAAGCCAGCGTGACCAGCGCCGCCACGACCAGCCACAGCACCGCCATGACAGCCATCGCGAACCCCATCCGGTGGGCGCCGAAGAAGACCGGCGTCCACAGCGTGTTCAGGGCTATCTGCGCGGCCCACAGCGCCATGACGATGCCGTTTCGGGGCAGAACGGCCAGTCGCGCGGCGGCCCAGGCCAGAAGCAGGTAGATCACGCTCCAGGCGACGGGAAAGACCCATTTCGGCGGCGTGAAGGCGGGCTTTGCCAATCCTTCGTACCAATCGCCGGGCTTGAACACCATGCCTGTCGCGGCGGCCGCCAGACAGGCAATCAGAAAGATCGCGAACAGCATCCTAATCCTCTCGCTGGTTCCGGTCGCGCAACGCATCCATGACGCGCAGCAATTCGGCCGAGATTCCGGGTTCCGACAAAGCATGCCCCGAGGCTGGAACGATCCGCAGATCGCAATTCGCCCATCCCTGCGCCAGATCATGCGCGCCAAGCGGCGGGCAGACCATGTCATATCGGCCCTGCACGATCACCGCCGGCAGGTGTTCGATCAGATGCCGATCCTCCAGCAACTGATTCTCGCTCAGGAAGCAGCCATTCATGAAATAGTGGTTTTCCAGCCGGGCAAAGGCGCGGGCATAATCGGCGGGCGCGTGGCTGACGGGCGCGGCCTGCAAGCCGGCCAGCGCGTTTTCCCACATCAGCCAGGGCAGGGCGTAGCGACCCTGCCGGCCCTGATCGTCGGAAAACAGGCGGCGGTGATAGGCCGCGATCATGTTCCCGCGCTCGGCTTCGGGGATCGGGTCCTGGAACCGCCGCCACAGATCGGGAAAGAAACGGCCCGCGCCGCCGCCATAGAACCAATCCAGCTCGGTCCGGCGGCCAAGAAAGACGCCGCGCAGCACGAGCCCGGTCACCCGGTCAGGATGCGCCTGCGCATAGGCCAAAGCCAGCGTCGCGCCCCAACTGCCGCCGAACAGCAGCCAGTCGGCCAGCCCCAGCGTCTCGCGGATCATTTCCATATCCGCGATCAGGTGCTGCGTGGTGTTCGCCCGAACCGAGGCCGAGGGGCGCGAGCGTCCGCAGCCGCGCTGGTCGAACAGGACGACGCGGTAGTGGCTGGGATCGAAGAAGCGGCGCATGAAAGGGCTGCAACCGCCGCCCGGACCGCCATGCAGGACAATGACGGGGCGGCCTTCGGGATTGCCGTATTGTTCCACATACAGCCGGTGGCCGTCGCCGACATCCAGCATCCGGTGGTCATAGGGCTCGCCCGAGGGATGCAGGCGGTCCCGTGATGCGGCGATTTGTTCTGCCAATCGGTCCATCTCCACATTATAAGGCCAGAAGCAACCGGCTGCCAGAAGGACAGGACCAGATGACCAGCATCGATCAGGGCGAGATCGCCAAATTCGAGGCGATGGCCGCCGAATGGTGGGATCCGAAGGGCAAGCTCAGGCCGCTGCACATGATGAATCCGGTGCGGCTGGACTATCTCACCGCGCAGATCGCGGCCGAGTTCGGTCGCGATCTGCGCGGGGCGCGTCCGTTCGGCGATCTGCGGGTGCTCGATATCGGCTGCGGCGGTGGGCTGGTGGCCGAACCCATGGCACGGCTGGGTGCCTCGGTCACGGGTGCGGATGCGGCCAGCGGAAACATCGAGGTGGCGCGGCTTCACGCCGAGGGGCAGGGGCTGGACATCAGCTATCACGTCACCACGGCCGAGGCCCTGGCCCAGGACGGCGAGGTCTTCGACGCGGTGCTGGCGCTGGAAATCGTCGAGCATGTCGCCGATCCGGCGGCTTTCCTGGCGACCTGTCAGGCGTTGGTCAGGCCGGGCGGGCTGGTCATCCTGTCCACGCTGAACCGCACCGCGCGCAGTTTCGGTGCCGCGATCATCGGCGCGGAATGGGTGATGCGCTGGCTGCCGCGCGGCACGCATGACTGGCAACGCTTCATCACCCCCGACGAACTGGGCGCGATGGCCGCGGCCTGCGGCCTCGAGGTCGCGGACCGCAAGGGCATGGTCTTCAACCCGATCGGATTCGGCTGGTCGCTGTCGGATCGCGATCTGTCGGTGAATTACCTGCTGACGGCCCGGCGTCCGGCCTAGCCGCGCAGGGTTCGCCAGAGCGACAGCGCCGCATCGGACAGATCGCCGATCCGGGCCATCAGATGTTCCCGCTCCAGCCCGCCGGCGGCATCGGCGCGGTCCAGGCGGTCCAGCATCCGCATCAGGCGGCGGCGATGGGTGCCGGTGACAAGCTGGATCGGATCCGCGATCAGCCCGGCGAAGGTCGTCACCAGCGAGGCCGTGATCGCAAGGGCCAGCCCGGTCGCGACGACCTGCCAGGGCGACAGCTCGACCGGGAAGACCGAATACCAGACCCCGCCCAGTCGCGACCCCAGGGTGAAATCGCGCAAGGCCTCGGCCTCGGCCCGCATCCGCGCAACCGGGCCTGCCAGCGACATGATACCGGGCGTTGCGCGGTGAAACAGCAGCAGCCCCGCGCCCAGCACGATCAGCGATGTGGTGATCTCGGCCACGGCGTTGCGGATCTCGGCATGGGCCTCGATCCGGGCGCGGGTCAGGTCGGGCGGCGCGTCCGGCCCGATTCCCCGCGCATCCAGATCGGCCACGAAAGCCTGGAGATCGGCCGTGATCCGTCGCGCGACGTTCGAGGTCAGGAAAATGCGCCGCGCCGCCAGCCAGGCGCCCGCCCGCCTTGCACCGAGACGGCTGAGCAGCGCGGCAGCCAGCCGCAGGATCAGGAAGACCGGCGACAGCGCCACATTGACGGGCGCGCGCAGCAGATCCCAGCCAAGCGCCTGGCGATGCAGCGCAAGCGTGCCCCGCAGCCCGTATCGGGCGCGGACAAAGCGCCTGACAGCGGCGAGGCGTTCGGCGGACTGGATCATGGGCCGATTCTAGCCGGCGCCGGCCGACGCGACCATGACAATCGCGCGCACCGGCAGCCGCTTGCAGCCCGCCTGCCGCCTTCCTATAGAGGCAGGCATGGATTTTGCGGCCTTCTCCTTTCGAATTAGCGGCCCGGCGGCGTAAGATATCGCGCCGTCGGGATTGCCCTGAGCCGAATCCTGAATGCCCGACAAAGGAACGTCCGCCGATGAGCGCCGATACCAAAGCCCCCGACGCGCCCGACTACCGCGATACCGTCTTCCTGCCGCAGACCGATTTCCCGATGCGGGCGGGCCTGCCCGCCCGCGAACCCGAATGGCTGGCCCGCTGGGCGCGGATCGGCATCTACGACGCCTTGCGAAAGGCGTCCGATGGCCGCGCGCCCTTCATCCTGCATGACGGCCCGCCCTATGCGAACGGCAACCTGCATATCGGCCATGCGCTGAACAAGGTGCTGAAGGATTTCATCGTCCGCAGCCAGCAGATGATGGGCCGCGATGCACGCTATGTTCCCGGCTGGGATTGCCACGGCCTGCCGATCGAATGGAAGATCGAGGAACAATATCGCCAGAAGGGACAGGACAAGGACAAGGTCGATATCGTCGAGTTCCGGCAGGAATGCCGCCGCTTTGCCGATCACTGGATCGACGTGCAGCGGGACGAGTTCAAGCGTCTGGGCATCACCGGCAAGTGGGACGATCCCTACCTGACGATGAATTTCCACGCCGAGGCGGTGATCGCGGCCGAGTTCATGAAACTGCTGATGAATGGCAGTCTCTATCAGGGCAGCAAGCCGGTGATGTGGTCGCCGGTCGAGAAGACCGCGCTGGCCGAGGCCGAGGTCGAATATCACGACCACACCAGCCACACGATCTGGGTGCGGTTTAACATCTTGGCCGACAGTGCAGGTGGGGCGGTTGACCCATCTCGGCCTAGCATTCAGCAAGCACCCGAGGGTTTGGGCGACCTTGTGCACGCTTCAATCGTGATTTGGACCACAACACCTTGGACGATACCGCAGAATCGTGCTGTCGCTTATAATCCAGGTATCGCTTATGGACTTTATCAAGTTGACGAACTCGCCGAGAACTCCACTGCCAGCAGTGGCGAACGGCTTGTGCTGGCTGACGCGCTTGCGAACAGCGTAAAAGCGTCTGCCAAGATTCAAAAATGGACGCGCATTCGTGACGTCGTGTCCGCGGAATTAGACGGTTTAACGCTTTCCCACCCTCTTCGCGAAGTTGAGGGCGCAGAAAAGGAATGGGACTATCTTGTCCCTATGCTGCCCGGCGATCACGTCACCGACGACGCGGGCACCGGCTTTGTCCACACCGCGCCCAGCCATGGCGATGACGACTATCAGCTATATCTAAAGTTTCGAGATCTGCACCCGCAGCTGAAGATGACCTATAATGTCGAGCCGGACGGAACCTATCGCGCCGATCTGCCGATCTTTGGCGGCGAGGCGATTGTCCAGCCCGACGGCAAGGACGGGCCGGCAAATGTCAGCGTCATCAAGAACCTTGCTTGGGCCGGCAAGCTGCTGGCCAAGGGCAAGATCAAGCATTCCTATCCCCATAGCTGGCGGTCCAAGGCCCCGTTGATCTATCGCAACACGCCGCAATGGTTCGCCGCCATCGACAAGCCGCTGGATGACGGCATGGGCGAATACGGCGCCTCGATCCGTGCCCGCGCGCTGACCAGCATCGACAAGCTGGTGACCTGGACGCCACAGACCGGACGCAACCGGATCCATTCCATGGTCGAGAACCGGCCGGACTGGGTGCTGTCGCGCCAGCGCGCCTGGGGCGTGCCGCTGACCTGTTTCGTGAAGACGGGCGCCAAACCCGATGCGCCCGATTTCCTGCTGCGCGACAGCCGCGTCAACGACCGCATCGTGGCCGCGTTCGAGGCCGAGGGCGCGGATGTCTGGTATCGCCAAGGCTTCAAGGCCCGGATGCTGGACGGCGTGGCCGACCCCGACGATTACGATCAGGTCATGGACGTGCTGGATGTCTGGTTCGACAGCGGCTCGACCCATGCTTTCGTCATACGCGACCGCGCCGATGGCAGCCCCGATGGCATCGCCGATCTGTATCTGGAAGGCACCGACCAGCATCGCGGCTGGTTTCAGTCCTCGCTGTTGCAGGCCAGCGCCACCAGGGGACGCGCGCCCTACAAGGGCGTGTTGACGCATGGCTTCACCCTGGACGAGAAGGGCATGAAGATGTCCAAGTCGCTGGGAAACACGATCGTGCCTGCCGAGGTGGTCGATCAATATGGCGCCGATATCCTGCGGCTCTGGGTGGCACAGGTCGATTACACCGCCGACAGCCGCATCGGCCCCGAGATCCTGAAAGGCACCGCCGACAGCTATCGCCGGCTGCGCAACACGCTGCGATTCCTGCTGGGTGCGCTGGACGGTTTCGACGAGGCGGAAAAGGTCGATCCGTCCCAGATGCCCGAGCTTGAGCAATGGGTGCTGCACCGGCTGGCGCAGCTGGATCACGCCGTGCGCCGGGGCTATGACGCCTATGATTTCCAGGGCGTGTTCCAGACCCTGTTCCAGTTCTGCACCGTCGATCTGTCGGCCTTCTATTTCGACATCCGCAAGGACGCGCTGTATTGCGACGCGCCGGACAGCATTCGCCGGCGTGCGGCCCGGACGGTGCTGGACATCCTGTATCATCGCCTGGTGACATGGCTGGCGCCGATCCTGCCCTTCACGACCGAGGATGTCTGGTTGTCGCGCTTCCCGTCCGAGGCCGACAGCGTGCATCTGCACGACTTCCCCGTGACGCCGGCCGATTGGCTGAACGAGCCCCTGGCCGCGAAATGGGATCACCTGCGCCGCGCCCGCCGTGTCGTGACCGCCGCGCTGGAGATCAGGCGGGCCGACAAGACCATCGGCGCCAGTCTGGAGGCCGCCCCGGTCGTCCATGTCGAGGATCCCGAGATGCTGGCGGCGCTGAAATCCGTGCATTTCGCCGATATCTGCATCACCTCGGATATGGTCCTGACCGCCGATCCCGCCCCGAACGAGGCATTCCGCATGGCCGAGGCGCCCGGCCTGGGCGTCGTCTTCGAACGCGCCGAGGGCGAGAAATGCCAGCGTTGCTGGAAAATTCTGCCCGATGTCGGGACGCATGACCATGCGGGTGTATGCGCGCGCTGCGACGCGGTGCTGGACGGGGCATGAGCGAAAGGCGAGCCGCGCCCTGGCGCGGATTGGCGGTCGCGGGCGGATCCCGCCGCGCGATCGTTCGTCCGGATGCCGCGGGTCCGATCCGGGCGGAATGCAGGGGCCGGGCCGCAAGACAAAGGAGAGAGACCAGATGTATCAACCCGATTCCCACCGCTACGACCGGATGACCTATCGCCGCTGCGGGCGCTCGGGTCTGAAACTGCCCGCGATCAGCCTGGGGCTCTGGCACAATTTCGGCCATGACACACCGCATCAGACAAAGCGCGACATCTGTCGCAAGGCTTTCGATCTGGGCATCACCCATTTCGATCTGGCGAACAATTACGGGCCGCCGCCGGGAAGCGCGGAAGAGGCGTTCGGCGAGATCCGGCGTCAGGATTTCGCGGGTCTTCGCGATCAGATGATCGTCAGTTCCAAGGCCGGTTATCCGATGTGGGACGGCCCGTATGGCGATTGGGGCAGCCGCAAGTCGCTGATCGCTTCCTGCGACCAGTCGCTGAGGCGAATGGGCCTGGATTACGTCGACATCTTCTATTCGCACCGCTTCGATCCCGACACGCCGCTGGAGGAAACCATGGGCGCGCTGGACCATATCGTGCGGTCGGGCCGGGCGCTCTATGCCGGGATTTCCAGCTATAACAGCCAGCGCACGGCCGAGGCGGCGGCGATCCTGAAGGATCTGGGCACCCCCTGCGTGATCCACCAGCCCAGCTACAACATGCTGAACCGCTGGATCGAGAATGACGGTCTGCTGGAAACGCTGGACGATCTGGGCATTGGCAGCATCGTCTTCACGCCGCTGGCGCAGGGAATGCTGACGAAGAAATATCTGAACGGCATCCCGCAGGACAGCCGCGCAGCGCAGGGCAAGTCGCTGTCGCAGGACTGGCTGTCGGACGACATGATCCGCCGCCTGCGCGGCCTGAATGATCTGGCGGCCGAACGCGGGCAGTCGCTGGCGCAGATGGCCGTTGCCTGGGTTCTGCGCGGCGGGCGCGTCACCAGCGCGTTGATCGGCGCATCGCGGCCGTCCCAAGTCGAGGATTGCGTGGGCGCGTTGCAGAACACCGACTTCACCGAGGCCGAGTTGGCGCGAATCGACGACTTGTCGGCGGGCGGCGACGTGAACATCTGGGCGCGGTCCTCGGAAGGGGCGGGCGAGGAATAGGGCTCAGACCAGCCACCAGCCCTTCTTCCTCAACTGGTTGCGAATCGGCTGCTCCTTCGTGGGCAAGGCCCGCCGGTCGAACATGGTCCGCACCTTTTCGCGTCCCTTGCCCTGATAGATCAGCCGTTTCGCGGGCGTCCATTCGCGCAGACGCTTCTTGATCCGGCGATGCGCGACCGCGGCTTCCAGCACCTCGACAGCGGTGTCGGATTGCTTGGCGTAAAGCAGCGGCAGGTTGCGGTAATGGCAGGTCACAGCGCCATCGAGCCCGGCGAGGTCCGGGCCCGGACGGCCGCCGCCGAAACTGTGGATGACCAGCGGCAGCACGATCTGGTCCAGCCAGGGATCGAGGCTCTGGCAGGCCAGCGCGTCTCCCGGTTCATCGCGCACCGCCAGCGCCCAGTCGCGGAACCGCGCGCCGAATTCGACCGGATCCGCGCCATGGAACCAGCCCGCGTTGAAATAGAGATAGCGTTCCCAATGTTCGTCCGGCTGCGACAGATCGAGGCTTGGCATCAGGTCCAGGCCGAACCGGTCATATAGCGATTTCCAGATACCGTGATAGCCGGGGCCGTAGATCGGCGGTATCGGCCATGTGCCCTCGCGCCGCATCGAGGCCGAGGGGCGCGAGAAATCGAACGCGACGCGGTCCAGCGGGCCGGTGATCAGCGTATCGGTATCCAGAAACAGGAACGGCTCGCCGGCGGGCAGCACTTTCAGCGCCTCGATCTTGTTGCCATGAGGATAGGAGGCGCCGAAGTGCCGGGCGGTGAAGGGCAGGATTTCGGCGCCCAGCCAGTCCAGCACCTCGCGCGTTTCGGGCGCGATCAGGGTTTCATGGCCTTCCCACGCGCCCTCGGGCTGCGGCTCGGCGATCAGCAGGCGGCCGGTCCAGCCGGGTGCCGAATGGCGCAGGCTGGCGGCCAGGATCATCGCCTCGTATTCCAGCCGTCCGGCCTGCGCGACGATCAGCAGATTTGGCGTCGCCGCACAAGCAGGGGCGGGAACCGGGTCACGCGCGGCCCCGGTCATCAGGCGGCTCGAGCCAGAGGATCGAGGACGGCTTGCTGCGGGCGGTGCAGGCGGGCCCGGCCGGGCGCGAAGTCAGCCGCACGCCCGGTCCCCGCCGGGTTGGCGGCCATGGCCGGCGCCGGATCGCCCGATCCCGGATCGCGCGCAGCCAGAGCCAGAACAGTCAGCGCCGCCGCGAGTTCGGCCTTGGACAAGGGTTGCTTGCAATCGTCCCGCATCACGACCGAGATGCCCGCGCCACGCAGGGCCCGCAACATGAAATGCGAGGTCGAGCATCGCGGATAATGCCAGATCGTGTCGATGCCGGACATGGATTTCCTTGCCGTTTGCGAAGACCTATCCCGGCGGTCAGGGGATGGGAAGGGCCGTGGTCGTCTTGATCTCTTCCATCGACAGCAGCGCGGTCACGTTGTGAATCTTCACCTCGCCGATCAGCGACTGATAGAACCGGTCATAGGCCCGCGCGTTGCGCACCTGCACCTTGAGGATATAGTCGATATCGCCCGCCAGCCGGTGCGCCTCGATCACTTCGGGACGCTCGCGCAGGGCGCGCAGGAACCGCGCGGCCCAGTCCCTGTCATGTTCGCTGGTGCGGATCAGCACGAAGAAACAGGCTTCCAGACCCAGGGCCTCGGGATCCAGCAGCGTCACCTGCCCGCGGATGACGCCCGCTTCGCGCAGCTTCCGGATCCGGTTCCAGACAGGGGTCTTGGACGCGCCCACCCGCTCGGCAATCTGATCCAGCGGCAGGCTGGCATCCTCTTGCAGCAGGGACAGGATTTTCCGATCCACATCATCCAGGCGGACGGACGTTCGGGTAGAAGGGCCTTTATCAAGCGTTTTTTCTGGCATTGGGCTTCCTTCTGGCAGCATGTCCTTATTTTCCCCGGCCTATCGCAAAGATCCAGAACAAAATTCTATATTGTGAGAGGAAAACGAAAGGGCCGAATCCATGAGCAAAGCCTTTACCCCAAGCGCCGCGAGGCCAGGCGTCATCACCGCAAACGACCTGCGCGAAGGTCACAACGTGTGGATGAGCGATGCCGGCTGGTCCCCCGATCCGGCGCAGGCGACCCTGTACGAGGACGAGGCGATCGCCGAACTGGCCCTGCTGAAGGCGATCGGCCAGTCCGATCGGGTCGTCGGCCCCTATCTGGTCGAGGCCAGACGCGGCCCCAACGGCCCCGAGCCCGTGCATTTCCGCGAGGCGTTCCGCCAGACCGGTCCATCCAACTATGTTCACGGAATTCAAGCCAGAAAGTCGGAAGCCAATCATGTTTGACATCCGCCCCGTCGAAACCGATTACGTTCGCCACCGCGCGGCGCAGTTCCGCGACCAGGTCGCGCGCCGCCTGGATGGCAGCCTGACCGAAGACGAATTCAGGCCGCTGCGGCTGATGAACGGCGTCTATCTGCAATTGCACGCCTACATGCTGCGCGTGGCGATTCCCTACGGCACGATCCGTCCCGACCAGATGCGGGTCCTGGCCGATCTGGCGCAGGATTATGACAAGGGCTATGGCCACTGGACCACGCGCCAGAACATCCAGTTCAATTGGCCCAAGCTGGTCGAGATTCCGGACATGCTGGACCGGCTTGCCGAGGTCGGGATGCACGCCATCCAGACTTCGGGCAACACGATCCGCAACGTCACGACCGACGCCTTCGCCGGCGCCGCCGCGGACGAGGTGACCGATCCGCGTCCCTATGCTGAATTGCTGCGCAGCTGGTCCACCGACCATGCCGAATTCCAGTTCCTGCCGCGCAAGTTCAAGATCGCCATTTCCGGCGGCGCCAAGGATCGCGCCATCGTGGCCTCTCACGACATCGGATTGCGGTTGATCCGGCGCGACGGCCAGACCGGTTTCGAGGTCTGGGTGGGCGGCGGACTGGGCCGGACGCCGCTTCTGGGCCAGGTGATCCGCGACTTCCTGCCGGAAGAAGAACTGTTGCCCTATATCGAGGCGATCATCGCGACCTATAACCTGTCCGGCCGGCGCGACAACAAATACAAGGCGCGGGTCAAGATCACCGTGGCCGAGCGCGGGCTGGACGTGTTCAGGGCCGAGACCGAGGAGGAATTCGCGCGCCGGCGCCAGGCCTTCCTGGGCGCCGATCGCGAGGCGCTGGCGATCTTTCGCGACCGCTTCGCCGCGCCGGCCTTCCGCACCGCGCCGGTCGCGGGCTACGAGGCGCAGCGTCAGGCAAATCCGGCCTTCCGCAGCTGGACCGACACCAACGTCAAGGCTCACAAGGTCGACGGCTATGCCAGCGCGATCGTCACCTTCAAGGCGCCGGGCCAGACGCCGGGCGACGCCTCGGCCGGACAGATGCGCCTGCTGGCCGATCTGGCCGAGCGCTTTGGCCATGCCGATCTGCGGGTCATGCACGACCAGAACGTCGCGCTGCCCCATGTCCACAAATCCGATCTGCCCGACCTGTATCTGGCCCTGCGCCAGGCCGGGCTGGCCACGGCCAATGCCGGGTTGACCAGCGATATCATCGCCTGCCCCGGAATGGATTACTGCACCCTGGCCACCGCGCGGTCGATCCCCATCGCCGAGGAAATCGCGGATCATTTCCGCGCCGCCGGGCTGGAAAACGAAATCGGCAACCTGAACATCCGCATCTCGGGCTGCATCAATGCCTGCGGCCACCACCACCTGGGCCATATCGGCATCCTGGGACTGGACCGCGCGGGCGTCGAGAATTACCAGATCACGCTGGGCGGCGATGCCTATGACATTCCGGCCATCGGCCAGCGTGCCGGCGCGGGTTTTCCTGCCGAAGAGGTCGTGCCTGCCATCGACCGCCTGCTGCGCGCCTATCTGGAGCTTCGCGAGGACGAGACCGAGCGTTTCATCGACGCCTATCGCCGCCTTGGGCCCGTGCCGTTCAAGGCCGCGCTCTATCCCGAGACGGCGGATGCTTGACCACGGCCTCGACACACGTGCGGGGCGGCTGAACGACCGGTATCGGCACCATGCCGCGACCGAGGTTCTGCGCCGTGCCGTCACCGACCCCGATCTGGGGCGGGTCGCACTGGTTTCGTCCTTCGGGGCGGAATCGGTGGTCCTGCTGCACATGATCAGCGTCGTATCGCCCGGCCTGCCCGTCCTGTTCATCGATACGCAGATGCTGTTTTCGGAAACGCTGGACTATCAGCGCGCGGTTTCGGCCCGGCTGGGTCTGACCGATGTGCGGGTGATCGGCGCCAGCGACGCCGAGGTCGCGCGCCACGATCCCGACGGCACCCTGCACCAGGTCGATCCCGATGCCTGCTGCAATTTCCGCAAGTCCCTGCCGCTGGAGGCTGCGCTGTCCGGTTTCGACGCATGGATCACCGGCCGAAAGCGGTTCCAGAATGGTCAGCGTTCCGCCCTGGACTTTTTCGAACCCGAGGCCCCGTCGCGGTTGCGCGTCAACCCGCTGGCCCATTGGCGCCCCGAAGACGTGCAGGACTACATGATCGAGAACAACCTGCCGCGTCATCCGCTTGTCTCGAAGGGTTATCCGTCCATCGGTTGCGCGCCCTGCACCTCGCCCGTCGGGCCGGGCGAGGATCCCCGCGCCGGCCGTTGGCGCGGCCGTGACAAATCCGAATGCGGCATTCACTTCATTGGCGGGCGCATGGTCCGCGGAAAGGTTTCGGCATGACCGAGCAGTTGAACAGCGAACAAATCCTCGTCCGCGATGACGGCTTTCACCCGCTGGACATCGCCGCCGAGGTGACGCTGGCACCCGACACCACGCCCGAGGAACTGGTCGATCATCTGCATCGGGCCGTGATCGCCGTCGATTTTCCGACATTCTCGGATGGGCGCGGCTTCTCGCTGGGTCGCCGTCTGCGCGAGATAGGGTTCACCGGGCGTCTGCGTGCGACCGGCCGCCTGATCGCGGATCAATACGCCATGGCCCGTCGCGTGGGCTTTGACGAGGTGCAGATCGCCCCGGACATCGCAGCCCGCCAGCCGGCCCAACAATGGCTGGCCCGCGCCGATTGGAAGGACTGGGACCACCGCGCGCGCCTTGCAGGCTGATCCGGCCTTTCGGCGCGACGCCAAATCCCTTAAGACATTCAGGAAAGAAGACATGACGCTGGACCTGACCGTGGCCGATGCTGCCCCGAAACCTGCCAAGACGCTTGCCGACGCGCAGACCGTGACCGCCGTGAAACACTGGACGGACAGCCTTTTCTCGTTCCGCGTGACGCGGCCCGCCAGCCTGCGCTTCCGCTCGGGCGAATTCGTGATGATCGGGCTTCCGGGCGATAACGGCAAGCCGATCCTGCGGGCCTATTCCATCGCCTCGCCCAACTGGGATGACGAACTGGAATTCTATTCCATCAAGGTGCCCGACGGCCCGCTGACTTCGCGGCTGCAACATATCCGGCCCGGCGATCAGATCATCCTGCGGCCGAAACCCGTGGGGACGCTGGTCCTCGACGCATTGCTGCCGGGCAGACGGCTGTGGTTTCTGGCCACCGGCACCGGCGTCGCGCCCTTTGCCTCGCTGATGCGCGATCCCGAAACCTACGAGCGCTACGAGCAGGTCGTGATGATGCATACCTGCCGCACGGCGGAGGAACTGACCTATGGCCGCGAGCTGGTCGGGGACCTGAGGAATGATCCGCTTCTGGGCGAAATCTACGGCGAGGATTTCGCCGATCGACTGCTTTACTACCCCACGACCACCCGCGCGGAATCGCCGCGGATGGGCCGGATCACCGACAACATCACCTCGGGGAAGGTCTTCGAGGATCTGAACCTGCCGCCGATCTCGCCCGGAACGGATCGCGCGATGATCTGTGGCAGCCTGGCCTTCAACGTCGATGTGAAGGCGGTGCTGGAAGGCTTCGGCCTGCACGAGGGCGCCAATTCCGAACCGAAGGAATTCGTGGTCGAAAAGGCTTTTGTCGGCGACGGTGTCTGAGGGGCAGCCTCCGCGGCGTCTCTGTTGCTCAAATACCCTCAAGGGGGGCCGGGGGACAGAATGTCCCCCGGCCGTCGCGGGACGCGGATCAGAAGAACGCCTGCAACCCGGTGATCGCGCGGCCAAGGATCAGCGCGTGGATGTCGTGCGTGCCCTCGTAGGTGTTCACCGTTTCCAGGTTCGCCATGTGTCGCATGACCTGATATTCCTCGGAAATCCCGTTGCCGCCATGCATGTCGCGCGACCACCGCGCAATCTCCAGCGCCTTGCCGCAATTGTTGCGCTTGACGATCGAGATCATCTCGGGGGCGGCCTGCGCCTGATCCAGCAGCCGGCCGACGCGCAGGCTGGCTTGCAGGCCCAGGGAAATCTCGGTCATCATGTTGGCCAGTTTCAACTGGTGCAGTTGCGTCTGCGCCAGCGGCTTGCCGAATTGCCGACGGTCCAGCCCGTATTGGCGCGCCGCGTGAAGGCAGAACTCGGCCGCGCCCATCACCCCCCAGGATATGCCATAGCGCGCTCGGTTCAGGCAGCCGAACGGCCCCTTCAGACCCTCGACGCCGGGCAGCAGCGCGTCCTCGCCCACCTCGACGCCATCCATCACGATTTCGCCGGTGATCGAGGCGCGCAGGGACAGCTTGCCGCCGATCCTGGGCGCCGACAGCCCCTTCATGCCCCTGTCCAGCACGAATCCCCTGATCTTGCCGCCATGGGCGTCCGATTTCGCCCAGACGACGAAAACATCGGCGATGGGCGAATTCGAGATCCACATCTTCGATCCCGACAGCACATAGCCGCCATCGGTCTTCTTCGCGACCGTCTTCATGCCCCCCGGATCCGAGCCCGCATCGGGTTCGGTCAGGCCGAAACAGCCGATCCATTCGCCCGAGGCCAGTTTCGGCAGGTATCTGCGACGCTGTGCGTCGCTGCCATAGGCGTGGATCGGATACATCACCAGCGAGGATTGCACCGACATCATGCTGCGATAGCCCGAATCGACCCGCTCGACCTCGCGCGCGATCAGCCCGTAGGCCACGTAGGATGCGCCGATGCCGCCGAATTCCTCGGGGATGGTGACGCCCAGCAACCCCATCTCTCCCATTTCGCGAAAGATGTCGGGGTCGGTCGTCTCGTCACGATAGGCGGCGATGACGCGGCCTTGCAGCTTGTCCTGGGCATAGGCCCGGGCCGCGTCGCGCAGCATCCGTTCCTCTTCGCTCAGTTGATCCTCCAGCCGGAACGGATCTTCCCAGTCGAACCGGACCGGAACCGGGCTATCCTTGGCTGCCATCGCGTCTTCTCCTGCATCTGCCTGACCGATCTCTAGCCTGCGGGATGAAAGGCTGGCAATGGCGCCACATCACGAAAGGGTTCACGCGCATGTTGGAACCGGTCGGAAAAACCTCTGTTATTGCGGTAACCGGGAAACACCGACGGAGGATGTTGCGCCATGCGCCGAATCATACATAACACGACGGCGATAGCCGCCTGCCTGTCTATCTTCGCCTCAGGCGCGGCAATCGCCGAAACAGCCGTCCAGCCGAACCCATCCTACAGGGTGGCGCAGGCGCAAGGGCAAGGAAACGATGTGTCGCCGCAGGATGAAGGCACGCTGAAGAAGCTGATCGAGGCGGAAAAGCAGAAACAGGCCCGGGAAAGGGCGCAGAAGGAAAAGCAGGCCGAGGCGCAGAAAAAGTCGCGCGACGAAAAGAAGCCTGACAAGACCAAGGCGGAAAACGGCAAGAAGAAAGATGCCGCGTCCGGGTCGGCCAAGGCCAAGGCCAAGGAAGACAAGCGACCCGCCAAGGCCGATCGCGCCAAGGATGGCACCCGCCCGAAGGAAAAGGCCGCCGCGCGCAAGGCCGAGGACGCCAAGCGCCCCGCGCAGGCTGATCGCGCCAGGCAGGAACAGCGGCCGCGCGGCAAGGATGACCGCCAGGATCGGGCGGCGAAGGACAAGAAACGGAACGATGGCGACCGCGCCAAGGGCCGTGCCGAAGCCGTCAGGGACGAGAACAAGGCAGACCGTGCCCGTGAGCGCGACGACCGCAAAGACCAGGGCCAGGGCACGCTGGGCAAGGCGATCACCGACGCCAAGTCCAGGCAGCGTCGTGAGGCCGATGCTGGCCGGCGGCTGGTGCTGGCCAGGGGTGAGGTGGCGCGCAAGCGCACCGGCACCATGCCCGGCCTGGGCGCCGTCCTGGCATCCGAGATCGATGGCGGACTGCGCGATGGCGATCTGAAATGCCTTTCGGGAGGAAGCTATCCCTGTGGCGACCGCGAGGCGATGATCACGCCGAAGGGCGTGCTGGTCGAACGCTCGGATGATGGCCAGTTGCGGCTTGCGCCCGCAGATTCGCAAATGTTCCGCGCCAATGACAAGGGCGATCTGGTCCGGCGCGTGGCCGAGGAAGGCAACCGCGAGACCGAAGGCGCCCGTCAGGCCGCGCGCGAGACGAAAGCCTCGGATGCAAAGGCCCTGCTGGACGGGCTGACCGGTCAGGTGACGCGCGACAAGGTAACGCGCGACAACTCGCGCCAATCGTCGCAGGATTTCCAGACTTCGCTGCTCAATGCGCTGCAGCAGAAAGACGGCAACCGTCAAGCGGCGAAGAAGGACGGCAATGACAACAACGATCTGACCAAGGCTCTGGTGCTGGGACTGGGCGCGCTGGCGGTCGGATCCTATCTGAACAACAACCGTCAGGTGGCGCTCAGCTCGCCCGACCGTGTCGTCGTCACCCGTGCCGATGGCTCGCAAGAGGTCATCAAGGACGAGGTGGCGCTGCTGCGCCAGCCCGGATCCGACATCACGACCGAGAATTTCGACGATGGCTCGTCGCGAACCATCGTGACGCGCCCGGATGGCAGCAAGGTCGTCACCATCCGCGACGCCGATCTGCGGGTGCTGCGCAGGACACTGATCTCGCCCGACGGCCGCTCGACGCGGCTGATCGACGACACCAGGACGGTGGCGCCCGTCAACATCGCGGCCTTGCCGGCGCCGGCCCAGCCCGTCACCCAGCCCGAGACGCAGATGGACGAGGCGGCGCTGCGCGCTGCCCTGCAGCAAGAGGCGAATGTGGACCGCCGCTTCACGCTGAGCCAGATCCGCAACATTCCCGAGGTTCGCGCACTGGTCGCGCCGGTCGATCTTGACGCGATCACCTTCGACACCGGCTCTGCCGCGATCAAGCCCGACCAGGCGCGGCAATTGTCGACGCTGGGCAATGTCATCCAGGAGGCCGTCGCCAAGAACCCGCGCGAGATCTTCATGGTCGAGGGATATACCGATACCGTCGGCTCGGATCCGATGAACCTGGCGCTGTCGGACCGGCGCGCCGAATCGGTCGCCCTGGCACTGACGGAATATTTCGATGTGCCGCCCGAAAATCTCGTCGTGCAGGGCTATGGCGAGCAATATCTGAAAGTCCGGGCCGAGGGCGATATTCGCGCGAACCGCCGCGCGTCGGTGCGCCGCATCACCGATCTGTTGCAGACCGCCCAGGCCGAGTGATCGCCGCCACAGACAATGAGAAGGCCCCGGTCACGCCGGGGCCTTCAATCATTCGAGGCCGCACCCTGATGCTTTACAGGTGGCGCGGAAATTCGATCTTCGGGCAGCGGTCCTGCACCACCGTGATGCCCCGCGACCGGGCCTGATCGGCGGCTCCGTCATGGCGTACGCCAAGCTGCGTCCAGATCACCCTGAGCTCGGGCAGCACCGCCAGCGCCTCGTTCACGATGTCGGGCACGGCCGAGGAACGGCGAAAGATGTCCACCATGTCCACCCGCGCGTCGGGCGGAATTTCGGACAGGCTGGCATAGACGGTTTCGCCCAGAATTTCCTCTCCGGCATTGCCGGGATTGACCGGGATGATCCGGAAACCCTGTGCCTGCAAATAGCGTGCGACGCCCCAGCTTGGCCGGGTTTCATCGGCCGACAGGCCGACGACGGCGATGACCTTCGCGTCATGGGCGATCCGGGAAATATCCCTGTCGTCGTCCAGGTCGATATCCATGGCGAGCCTCCTTCCTCAACCGCAGGTCGTAGACCCATTGCATAGAAAAGGCGCCCGGTCCAGAATTCTGGCCGGGCGCTAGTCGCGGAACGAGGGACAGTGATCCGAACATGACCGTTCCGGGGCCATGTTCTGACAGACAAATGGGGATCTGCGGCGAAAAGTTCCACCCCTTTCGCGAATTCGTGATTCGCGTTTCCGCAATGCGTGACGGCCCGCGAACAGGGCGTTGCGTGCATCATCGCATCCGCGACAGCGTTTCCCGGGCCTGCATGATGACCTCGCGCGGCGCCGACAGAAGCTGCCTTTCGGCCGCCGCTGAGCGCAAGAGATACAACCGCTTGCCGATGATGACGAAATAGCGCGGATCGCCCTTCTGCTTTGTGCCCTCGGCCAGCGAGACAGGGCAGAGGCCGCCGAAACCGGGCGCATAGGATCGCGGATCCGCTTCGAACCGGGCACGGTTCTCTTCGGTGGCGAAATGCCAGATCTTGCCCTGCCACATCGTCGCGATATCGGTCCGGCCAGGGATCGGCCGCCCCGATTTCTGGTAGCTGACCACATCGTATCCGCCAAGCGCCCAGATCTGCGCGGCGGCCGGAATGACCGAAGCGAAAACGAGCAGAAGCGACAGGATCAGGGGTTTCATGTGGCCGGACGAATATTGGGGACCCGTCCTCATTGGCAGGGACGGCGGCGATTCTCAACGCCCACACGCAAATCGTCGCAGGGAAGTGAAGTCAGCGTTGTGCCGCCGCATACAGCGCCACGGCGGCCGCGTTCGACACGTTCAGCGACCCGAAATCGGCGGCAAAGGGAATTCGCGCCACGTGATCGCAGCTTCTGGTGGTCAGATCGCGCATTCCCGGCCCCTCGGCCCCCAGAACCAGACAGATCGCGCGGCCGTCCAGATCGCTCAGCAGATCGGGCAGGGGCCGGCTGCCGCTGCCATCCAGACCGATCAGCACGAAGCCCATCGCCTTCAGTTGCGACAGCGCCTCGGCCAGGTTCGGCACCCGCAGATAGGGCTGCCGTTCCAGCGCGCCCGAGGCGGTCTTGGCCAGCGCGCCGGTCTCGGGCGCGGAATGACGGGCGGGCGCGATCACCGCGCGGGCGCCGAACACCTCGGCCGAACGCAGGACCGCGCCGATATTGTGCGGGTCGCTGACCCGGTCCAACGCCACCAGCAGGGGGCGCGCCTCGCCCGGTGCCTGGCGCAGCGCGACTTCGCTGAGACTGCCCCATTTCAGCGGCTTCACCTCCAGCGCGGCACCTTGATGGACGCTATCGGGGGACAGCGGCACGGTCTTGGCGAAGACGCGCGGATCGGTGATTTCGGGCGTCATGCCGGACAGATCGCCCAGCCGGTCCACGGCGTTGCGCGTGGCCACCAGACGCAGTTTTTCCCGCGCCGGATTGGCCAGCGCGTCGCGGACCGCGTGCAGGCCGAACAGCCAGACCGTCTCGGCCGCCGCCGCGCGGCGGGTGCGTTCCTTGTCAATCACCCATGCGGGCTTTCTGGGTTTTCCGGGTCTGTCGGCCATCTGCGGATCCTTTCGCATGCTGTCCTCTTGCGCGTCCCGGAAGGGCTGTGCAAGCCCCGGCCGATGAGGGCGGGAAATCCGCTTGACGGCCTTGGGCGTCGCGGCTAATCACGCCCCCACGCCGAAGGCTGTCGGCGGGCGACGTGCTGCAAGGTGCGGCAGCGGACTGTAACTCCGCCGGGGAGACCCATGCCTGGTTCGATTCCAGGGTCGCCCACCATCTTTCATCAGATCAAGTGCTTCGCCGCTGGTTGCATCTGGCGAGACCTGCCTTGAAATCTTGCCGCCGACCGGCTGCCTCCTGTCATTCATCCACGACGTTCAGGATCTGCGGTAAGGCGGGGCAGGGAAGCAGCTGGTTCTTGGCCACGTCGCCCAGCGTGTGATTGTGCAGGAAGACATAGACATGCGCCGACAGGCTTTCCCACAGCCGGTTCGACAGCGTTTGCGCCCGCGATCCCGACACCCCGCCCGAGGCCCCGGCGCCGACATGCATGGCGCTGACGGTTTCGTCGACCGCCTCCAGCACCTCGGCGATGCGGATCGTTTCGGCCGCGCGGGCAAGGCGATACCCGCCGCCGGGGCCGCGCACCGAGGTCACCAGACCCGAGCGTCGCAGCCGCACGAAAAGCTGTTCCAGATAGGGCAGCGAGATGTCCTGGCGTTTCGAAATCTCGGCCAGCGAAGTCATCTCGTCCTGGCGCGCGATCGCCAGATCGGTCAGCGCAATGATGGCATAGCGCCCCTTGGTCGACAGTTTCATCGCCCGCTCTCCCCTCGCCGTGCACGCCGCATTGACGGGTGTCGCACGGCTGCGTTATGCCGCCGAGGCCCGTTTCTTGCGCAATCGGTGCCGGCTTCCCAGATGATACGGTCTAGAAGCCGGACGCGAAGGCGTCAAGGAACCACCAAGTTCGTGAAGGACGACGATGCCAGAGCTGATTTTTCCCGGCCCCGAAGGCCGCCTCGAGGGCCGCTATCACCCGCAGCCGGGCAAGCCCGACGCCCCCATCGCCATCGTCCTGCATCCGCATCCCCAATACGGCGGCACGATGAACAACCGCGTGGTCTATAACCTGCATTATGCGTTCCATAACATGGGCTTCACCGTGATGCGGTTCAATTTCCGCGGCGTCGGGCGTAGTCAGGGCGAATTCGATCAGGGGATCGGCGAATTGTCCGATGCCGCCTCGGCGCTGGACTACCTGCAGGCGATGAACCCGAATTCCAAGCATTGCTGGGTGGCGGGGTTCAGTTTCGGCGCCTGGATCGGGATGCAGCTTTTGATGCGACGCCCCGAGATCACCGGCTTCATCAGCGTCTCTCCGCCCGCGAACATGTATGATTTCAGCTTTCTCGCGCCCTGTCCCTCGTCGGGGCTGATCGTCAATGGCACCGCCGACCGGGTGGCGCCGCCCAAGGACACCCACACACTGGTCGGCAAGTTGCGCGAACAGAAGGGGATCACCATCACCCACGAGGAAATCGAGGGCGCTGACCACTTTTTCCGCGACGACGAGACGCATATGAATCCGATGATCGGGCTGGTGCAGAACTATGTCCGCCGGCGCCTGACCGAAAGCAGCCGCTGAGACGGCCGTGTCGGATCGTATCGCCCGCCAGATCGCCTTTCTGTGCGAGGCGGATCGGCTGAAAACGGTCCGCCGCGCGAATGTGCTGATGGATCTGTCGCGGTCCGAGAACAGCGCCGAACATTCCTGGCACGCCGCGCTGTGGGCGATGGTGTTCGGCGGATCGGACCGCGCCATCGCCATGCTGCTGCTGCACGACCTGGTCGAGATCGATGCAGGCGATCAACCGATCCATCTGGATCACGATGCCGCGGCCCTTGCCCGGGCCGAAGCCAGGGCGGCCGACCGCATTTTCGGGCTTGCAGGCGATTCAGGCGATTTGCGCGGACTCTGGGCCGAATTCGAGGCGGCCGCCTCGTCCGACGCGAACTTTGCCAAGCGCATGGATCACGCAAATCCGTTGTTTCAGGTCGTCTCTGCTGCCACGCCGCGGCCCGATCACGTCCGGATCGTACAGGCCAACTTGAATGGCGGCCGCGCCAGGCGATTGCGGCAGGACTGGCCCGAGGCGGCTGCGGCCGCCGAAGCCCTGATGCGGGGCCGCGCCGTGCCCGACGGCGATCTGGCACGGCGGCTGGCCTTTCTGGCCGAGGCCGATCGGCTGAAATCGGTCTATCGGGCCAATACGCTGATCGACGGGTCGCGGCGCGAGAACAGCGGCGAACACAGCTGGCACGTGGCGCTTTACGCGCTGGTCCTGGCCGATCTTGCCAAGGGCGCGGTCGATATCGGCCGGGTGATCCGGATGCTGCTGATTCATGATCTGGTCGAGATTGATGTGGGCGACGTGCCGCTGCATTCGGCCCAGGGTCAGGCCCACGGATCGCCCCGGATTCAGGCGGCCGAAGCCCGCGCCGCGCGCCGCATTTTCGGACTTCTGCCGCAGGATCAGGCCGCCGAATTGCTGGCGCTGTGGACCGAGTTCGAGGCCGCGGCGACACCGGACGCGGTTTTCGCAAAGGCCCTGGATCGCTGTCAGCCGGCCGTGCAGAACCTGCGCTCGGGCGGAAACGGCTGGCGCGAATATGCCGTCACGCTGGGCGATATCGAAACCCGGGTCGGAACCAGGATTGCCGCCGGGGCACCCGGCCTTTGGTCATGGCTGCATGGCGAGATCAAGGGATGGTTCGGCTGAGCCACTCAGACCACCAGCGGGCGGGCATTGGCGTTGTGGCGATCGACCAGGTGGCGTGCACGCTTGCCGGTGGCAAAGGGCCGCGCCGCGGGAAAGGCGTCGCTGCGATCGCGCAAATCCGGAAACAGGGTAAAGATTTCCTCGGCGACCGGTCCCAGAGACAGCAGCGCCTGCGGGCCGGGATAGAGTGATTCGGTCTCGGCCCCGTTCGACAGCACGATTTCGTGCTGGTCGAACATCAGATGCAGATAGGTCACCTCATCCAGATCCGCGGCCGGCTCGATGCCAGGCATCTCGGTCATCTGCTTGGCCGCAACCAGCAATTCGGATGCGCCGAACATGCGCTGCGCGATGGGTGAGCGGACCAGAACCCGGTGCTGGGGCGACACGACCAGATCGTGACGTGGCAGGCCGTCGCCCAGGGCGCCCACGCGGATGCGGATGGGGCGCATCCGCGGCATCGCCGCCAGCGCCGGCGGATCCAGTCGGCGCCGTCCGACCCAGCGGATCGGCTGCAAGCCGTGATCGCGGGTCCAGACCAGATCGCCCGGCACCAGATCCTCGACAGCCCGTTCGCCCCGATCGGTGAGGATCATCGTGCCCAGGGTAAAGCAGGGCGGGGTGACGGTCGCGAACGAGGCCATGTCATGGCGCCCGGCATAGGCCGCATTGTAATTGACGTTGAAATCCTGCGCCCGCGGCAGCGCGATCGAGACGATGGGATAGGTGGTCACGGCCGCGACCTCGGCCTGCGTGCTGTCCTGCACCGGCGGCGGAATCATGAAGACGTTGCCCGATGTGTCCTGGAAGATGCGGACCATGCTTTTGACCGTATCGGTCCGGCCATCGGGCAATAGGCGGGTGATCGCGACCTCGGTGGCGGTGAAGGCGCCATCGATCTCGTGCGAGGCGGTTTGCGTTCCGTTCAGCGAATAGCTGATCTTTTCCTGCTCGCCCCGCCAGTTGTTCGTCAGCAACTGACCATCGCCGTTGTCGTCCTGCATCGTGACGGCGGTCAGCTTGCCGTAAAGCGGATCCTCGGCGCTGCCGAAGGATTTCCCGGCAAAGATCCGTGTCGCTTTTTCCGAGGCAAAGCTGCGTTCGTCAGGATCGATGTCCGCGAACTGGCCCAGATGGATCATGTTGTAGGTCGGGTATTCGATCATTTTGAAACCATCCACGCTGAAAACTCGACGATGGCTATCACGTCCGACCTGGAAACGCATGGGGATTGAGTTTGAAAATTTATTAAAATCAGGTTGTTAACCTAAAAATAACGCCCGCGGAACGCTGATTGCATACAGTCGCATACATTCTTTCCTTTCGCGACCGGACGGGGTATGACCGCGGCAATCCGAATCCAACGCCAAAGGGGGCATCATGTCGAAAATCAAGGTAGAGAACCCCGTCGTCGAGCTTGATGGCGACGAGATGACCCGCATCATCTGGGATTTCATCAAGCAGAAACTGATCCTGCCCTATCTGGATATCGACCTGAAATATTACGATCTGGGCATCGAGGAACGCGACCGCACCGACGATCAGATCACCGTGGACGCGGCCGAGGCGATCAAGAAGCACGGCGCCGGCGTCAAATGTGCCACGATCACCCCGGATGAGGCGCGCGTCGAGGAATTCGGCCTCAAGAAGATGTGGCGCAGCCCGAACGGCACGATCCGCAACATCCTGGGCGGCGTGATCTTTCGCGAACCGATCATCTGCAAGAATGTGCCGCGGCTTGTACCGGGCTGGACCCAGCCGATCATCGTCGGTCGCCACGCCTTCGGCGACCAGTATCGCGCCACCGATTTCCGCTTTCCCGGCAAGGGCAAGCTGACCATCAAGTTCGTCGGCGACGACGGCGAGACGATCGAGCACGAGGTGTTCCAGTCGCCCGGTTCCGGCGTCGCGATGGCGATGTACAACCTCGACGATTCGATCCTCGACTTCGCCCGCGCCAGCATGAACTACGGTCTGAACCGCGGCTTGCCGGTTTATCTGTCGACCAAGAACACGATCCTGAAAGCCTATGACGGTCGCTTCAAGGATCTGTTCCAGAAGGTCTATGAGGAGGAATTCGAAGATCGCTTCAAGAAGGCCGGCATCACCTACGAACACCGGCTGATCGACGACATGGTGGCCAGCGCGATGAAGTGGTCGGGCGGCTATGTCTGGGCCTGCAAGAATTACGACGGTGACGTGCAGTCGGACACGGTTGCGCAGGGATTTGGCAGCCTGGGGCTGATGACCAGCGTGCTGATGACGCCCGACGGCAAGATCGTCGAATCCGAGGCCGCCCACGGCACCGTCACGCGACATTACCGTCAGCACCAGCAGGGCAAGGCGACCTCGACCAACTCGATCGCATCGATCTTTGCCTGGACGGGCGGGTTGAAGCACCGTGCCAAGCTGGACGGCAATGATGCATTGCTGAACTTCGCCACGACGCTGGAGAAGGTCACCGTGCAGACGGTCGAGGATGGATTCATGACCAAGGATCTGGCGCTGCTGGTCGGGCCGGATCAGGAATGGTTGACCACGATGGGCTATCTGGAAAAGGTGGATGAATACCTGAACAAGGCGCTCGCCTGACCGCACGCGCCATCTGATCCCGCCGATCGTTCCGGGCGCGGGGGTGCCGACTTCGCAAGGCCGCGCGGATTATTCCGCGCGGCCTTTCGCTTCGCGCAGGCCCGTCAGCAAAGCGGGCAGGTCGCGCGCGCCTGTTTCTGCGTGACGCACGAGCTGGTCGAAATGCGTCGTCAGGATGCGGACCCGGTCGCTGTCCCGGAAAACCAGGTAATTCTGACCGATGTAGATGGCGGCCATCAGCGGCCCGAACACCGTCAGCGGCGCCGAGAACAATTCCCGCGCATCGAAAAGACAGACCCGCAGCGAGGGATAGAGCTGTTCGGTCACCTCATGCACATGGTCAAGCTGGGCATCGCGCAGGGCGCCGGGCAGATCGTCGTAATAGCCTTCGCCCCGCGCCAGCGCCTCGAGTTCTTGCCGCGGCATGGCGATCTCCAGGTCCGATGCGGTCTGCCGCATCCAGTCCAGCCGCCTTTCGCTTGCCTCGATCGCCTGTTCCGTGCTGCGGGTCCGGTGTCGGGCATATTCCCATCGCAGCATTTCATGGGTTTTCAGCATGTCGGGAAGGCCAGTGGGCACGTGGCGGATCTTGTAGCCCGCGGCCTGCTGATGCCATTGGTAAAGCTGATCGTCGATCAGCGCCCGCGTGGCCGCCGTCACCTGCAACGAGGCATCGACCAGATCGGTTGCCATCTGCTGATGTTCGCTGAGACCCAGCAGCCAGTCCGTGCTGATCCCGAAATGCCGCGCGGCCGAGGCAACCAGATGCGCGCCGGGCATCCGCCCGCCCTCATCCGCAAGAAATTGCGACACGGTCGACCGATCCACGCCGATCGCACGGGCCAGACCTGACTGCGTTTCGCCGGTCTCTGCCATGATCCGCGAAAGCCTGCGCCGCAATTGCCGCGCAAGATCGCGCCTGTCCACAAGATTCTTCATGTGGTGACAATTATCACGCTTTGCGCCTTTATGCTAACAATGTTCGGAATTCTGTGCGGGTCGGCCGGATGATAGCCCTGTCGCAATCCCGAACAGAAGGAGCAGGACATGGAAACCCGTCGCCGATCCCTGACCAAGGCCGTTCTCTGGCAGATGCTGGGGCTGGTCGTGATGACGGTGGTGGGCCTTTTGGTGACCGGTTCGGCCAGCGCCGGCGGGTCTATCGCTCTGATCAACGCGGCGTTGGGAATCGTTCTCTACACGGGCTACGAACGTCTGTGGCAGCGCATCGGCTGGGGCAGGGCCGCGCGGCCAGCCACCGCCGCCCGCCGCGCATAGCGGGCGCGGACAGCGGCCCGCTTTCCAACGGCGACGAAATCCGCTATCGCCTGCGCAGCAAGGACATTCCCGTCTCGTCCCGCCCTCCGGAGCCCGTCATGAAAGCCGCGATCATCACCTTTCCCGGATCCAATTGCGACCGCGATCTGGCCATCGCACTGGAACGCGCCGGGGCCCGCGTGGAACGGGTCTGGCACAAGGACGATTCGTTGCCCGAAGGCACCGATCTGGTCGGCGTGCCGGGTGGGTTTTCCTATGGCGACTACCTGCGCTGCGGAGCCATCGCCGCGCATTCGCCCATCGCCGCGCCGCTTCGCGACCACGCCCGAAGGGGTGGCTTCGTGCTGGGCATCTGCAACGGCTTTCAGGTGCTGACCGAACTCGGGCTTCTTCCTGGCGCGTTGATGCGCAATCGGGGGCTGACCTTTCTGTGCAATCCGGCGCGGCTGAACGTGGCCACGACCGCCAGCGCCTTCACAGCCGGCTATGCCGCCGGACAGCAGATCACCATTCCCGTGGCCCATCACGACGGCAATTATCAGATCACCGACAACGGGCTGGCCGAACTGCGCGACCAGGACCGGATCGCATTCACCTATGCGCCGGGCATCAATGGTTCGATCGCCGATATTGCGGGGATCCTGTCGGAAAACCGCCGCGTTCTGGGGCTGATGCCACATCCCGAACGCGCCGCCGATCCCGATCTGGGCGGCACCGATGGCGCGGTGCTGTTCCGGTCGCTGGTGGACCATCTGGTTCACGCCTGACTTGAGCGATCGTCCTTCTGGGCCTAGATTGCGACGATTACAGGATTTTCGCCGGATGAACCCGTGACCGAGGATCAGGACAGCGGCGCCTTGGACGAAGGCGCGCGCGCGGGCCGGCCCCAGCCCGCCAATCCGTGGTGGCTGCGCCTGGCCATCGCGCTGATCTTCCTGACGGCGCTGGCTTCCATCTGGACAACCAACACCTGGCTGACCGAGCGGTTTTCCGAAAATACCCGTGTCCGATCGGAATTGCGGCTGGCGTTGTATACCGGCAATCTGATGTCGGAATTGCAGCGCAATCAGGTGGTTCCGCTGCTGCTGGCGCGCGACCCCACGCTGATCCAGTCGCTGCAGGGCAACGAATTCTCGATGACCTCGGCACGGCTGATCGAGGCGCAGAAGGAAATCGGCGCGGCCTCGATCCGGCTTCTGGACGCTTCCGGGCGCACGGTCGGCTCGACCGACCGCTATCAGCTTGGCAGCAACAACGCACTGGCACCTTATTATGTCGAGGCGCTGCGCTCGCGCGACACGGTCTTCACGGTCTCGAATCAGGGGTCCGGTGCCTTCGAATTCACCTATTCGCGCGCGGTGGTGGCCGATGGCAAGACGCTGGGCGTGATCGTGGTGGGCGCGGATCTGACCCGGCTGGAACGGTCCTGGGCGGGGATCTCGGACGCCGTTGCGGTGACCGACAGCGAAGGCACGATCATCCTGGCGACCGAGCCGCGCTGGCGCGGGCTGACCATGCCCGAGGCGCTGGCGGTGCGATCGGCGCCGTCAGCGATCCAGCGGGCATTCCAGGTCACGGCCGACTGGACCAGCCCCCCCGCCGACGCCTATCTTCAGGGCCGCGCCGTGATGCGCAACGAATCGCGGATCCCGTTCCGGGGCTGGCGGATGGTCAGCTTCACCACCTATGTTTCGATCCGCGAGCGTGTGAACGCCGTCCTCGCGCTGGAAATCATGGGTTTTGCGATCCTGCTGGCGGGCACCTTCTACGTCCTGTCGCGTCGGGCGCGGCGGCAATCGGCCGCCTATATGCGCGAATCGGCCGATCTGCGGGCCCTGAACCTGCGCCTGACCCGAGAGATCACGGAACGCGAACGGGTTCAGAAAGAGCTGCGGGTGGCCGAGCAGACGGTCCAGCAAAGTTCGAAACTGGCGGCTCTGGGCGAGATGTCGGCCGGTGTCAGCCACGAACTGAACCAGCCGCTGGCCGCGATGAAGACCTATCTGGCCGGCGCGCGGCTGCTGCTGCAACGCGGCCGCGGCGAAGAGGCATTGTCCAGCTTCCAGCGCATCGACGATCTGATCGAGCGGATGGGCGCGATCACCCGGCAGCTGAAATCCTACGCCCGCAAGGGCGGCGAGGCGGTCGAGCCGGTCGATCTGCGCGCCGCGGTCAGCAGTGCGCTGACGATGATGGAACCTCAGCTTCGCGCGCGCACGATCCGCGTCAATCGCAACCTGCCGCGCGGCCGCGTGATGGTGCTGGCCGACCGTATCCGGCTGGAACAGGTCATCATCAACCTGCTGCGGAACGCGATCGATGCGGTCAGGGACCGCCGCGAGGCGCAGATCGACATCTCGGTCGAGAGCGGCTCTCACGCCTATGTGTCCGTGCGTGACAACGGACCGGGTGTTTCCGACCTGGAAAAGCTGTTCGAACCGTTCTGGACGACGAAGAAGCCCGGTGAAGGAACCGGATTGGGCCTTGCGATTTCCTCTACCATCGTGGCGGATTTCGGGGGGCGCCTGACCGCACATAACGAAACCGGGGGCGGCGCCGTCTTTCAGGTCGAGTTGCCCCTGCACCGGCCCGGACGATCGCGCGAGGCGATGGCCGCCGAATAAGAACAAAGAGAGAGGATGCCCGATGTCCCGCAAGCTGAAGATTGCGATTGTTGACGACGAACCCGACATGCGGGAATCGATCAGCCAGTGGCTGGTCCTGTCGGGATTCGACACCGAAACCTATGCCAGTGCCGAAGATGCCCTGAAGGTCATCGGGGCGGACTGGCCGGGCGTTGTCGTGTCCGATATCCGCATGCCCGGCATGGACGGGATCGCGTTCCTGAAGCGGCTGATGGGGCTGGACTCGGCGCTGCCCGTGATCCTGATCACCGGCCACGGCGATGTGCCGATGGCGGTCGAGGCGATGCGGTTGGGCGCCATGGACTTCATGGAAAAGCCGTTCAATCCCGACAAGATGACGCAGCTGGCCAAGAAGGCCACTCAGGCGCGGCGGATGACGCTGGACAACCGCGCCCTGCGCCGCGACCTGTCGGAGGGCCAGCAGGTCATGTCCAAGCTGATCGGATCCAGCCCGGTCATGGAACGCCTGCGCGAGGATATCCTGGATCTGGGGCAGGCGGATGGGCACGTCCTGATCGACGGCGAGACCGGAACCGGCAAGACGCTGGTCGCCCATGCCCTGCACGCGGTGGGTCCGCGCGCAACGAAGAAATTCGTTCCCGTCTCCTGCGCCGCCTATAACGACGAGGCGTTGGCCGCGCGGCTGTTCGGTCCGATGGAGGACGGCCTGCCGGCGGTCGAGGAAGCGCGCGGCGGCACCCTGTGCCTCGAGGATGTCGAGGCGCTGTCCGAAGGGTTGCAAGCCCGCCTGCTGGCATTCATCAGCGAACAGGGAACGCCGGCCGAGACCCGCATCATCGCCATCTCGAACGCCCGAGGCGAGGGCCGCAAGGCCGAGGATTCGTTACGTCCCGACCTGTTCTATCGCCTGTCGGCGCTGAAGATCGCGCTGCCGCCGCTGCGCGCGCGCGGCGAGGACATCTTGCAGCTTTTTACCCGCATGACCGAACAGTTCAGCGAGGAATACGGCTGCGAGCCGCCGCAGGTCAGCGCCCAGGAAGCCGCGCAATTGCTGCAGGCGCCGTGGCCCGGGAATATCCGCCAGCTGATCAACGTGGCCGAACGGGCGGTGCTGCAGAACCGGCGCGGGTCGGGATCCATCGCCTCGCTGCTGATGGCCGATGGCGAGGATACGCAGCAGGCGACCACGACCGAGGGCAAGCCGCTGAAGGAATATGTCGAAAGTTTCGAGAAGATGCTGATCGACAATACCATGCGCCGCCACAAGGGCAGCATCGCCGGGGTGATGGACGAATTGTGCCTGCCGCGCCGGACGCTGAACGAGAAGATGGCCAAATACGGCTTGCAGCGCGGGGATTACCTGTAGGCGGATTTGAACCGGGGGCGGTCTTCGCCCCCGGAGCTCCCCTTCCCCTGCTGGTAACAGCACACGGGTCACAAACACATCTTGCAGGGACGCGCGAACCATACTCGTCAAACGATCCTCCCCCGATCCGGCCGACAGGGCCGAAGGGGACGGACAACACCAACCGGTCCCACGCTACCATCCGCAAACCCGCCGGACGGTGATTGAGCAAATGCAGCAAATCCGGTGGGAGAACAACTTGTCCTTATGGTCAACTGTCGGGTGCACGGGCTCTCTGGTGGGCCTTTGTCTTGCGATCGTCCGCGCGCGGGTTTAACCCCTCGAGGACATCGAAAGGCAGCACGATCATGAGCCAGGACGCGTTTCGCCCCCGCACCAGGGCCGTTCATCACGGCACCCGCCGCAGCCAGTATGGCGAAATGGCCGAGGCGATCTTTCTGACGCAGGGTTTCGTCTATGACAGCGCCGAACAGGCCGCGGGTCGCTTTGTCGAATCCGGCCCTGACGAATTCATCTATGCCCGCTACGGCAATCCGACCAGCCGCATGTTCGAGGACCGGATCGCCGCGCTGGAAGGGACCGAGGATGCCTTTGCCACGGCCAGCGGCATGGCGGCGGTCAACGGCGCGATGTTTTCGTTGTGCGTGCCGGGCGATCACGTGGTCGCCGCCCGCGCGCTGTTCGGATCCTGCCTTTACGTGCTGGACCTGCTGCGCAGGTTCGGGATCGAGGTCAGCTACGTGGACGGCACCGACCTGGAGCAATGGAAAACCGCGATCCGGCCGGGCACCAGGGCCGTCTTCTTCGAATCGGTCTCGAATCCGGGGCTTGAGGTGATCGACCTCGCCGCTGTGGCCGACCTGGCTCACGCGGCGGGCGCGCAGGTCGTGGTGGACAATGTTTTCGCCACCCCGGTCTTTTCGCGCGCGGTCGAACTGGGCGCCGATATCGTGGTCTATTCCGCGACCAAACATATCGACGGCGGCGGACGTGCCCTGGCCGGGGTGATCTGCGGCACGCGCGATTTCATCAGGGGAACGGCCGAGCCCTATCTGAAGCATACCGGCGGCGCGATCAGCCCGTTCCACAGCTGGCTGATGCTGAACGGCCTGACCACGATGGACCTGCGCGTGCGCGCGCAGGCCGAGGCGGCCGGGACCATCGCCGGCGCTCTGCAAGGCCACCCGGCCCTGTCACGGGTCATCTATCCGGGCCTTGCCGATCATCCGCAGCATGATCTGGCCATGGCGCAGATGGGATCCGGCGGGACGATGATCGCGATCGAGCTGGCCGGCGGCAAGGACGCCGCCTTCGCGGCGCTGAACCGCCTGCGGATCGTGAAGATCTCGAACAATCTGGGCGATGCGAAATCCATCGTCACCCATCCGGCGACGACCACCCATCAGCGCCTTTCGGACGAGGCCCGTGCGCATCTGGGCATCACGTCCGGTTTGCTGCGCCTGTCGGTCGGGCTGGAGGATCCGCAGGATCTGATCGCGGATCTGGTCCAGGCCCTGGAGGGGTGATTCCGCGCCGTTGCCGGTTCCGGGGCTGATTTGTCGCATCCGGACCTTTAGAATGGCACCGCCCGGCCCCATATTTCCGGGGCTGCTCAAGGGGAATGTCCTGCATGACCGAAGCCCGTCCGATGATCCCGGCCTATCCGGCGCTGAGCCGTGACTATGACGCCGAATTCCGCGCCGATGCCGATTACAGGCAGGGAATGCCCGATCTTCAGAACGGCCCGGCCAGCCTGATCGTGGGCGCGCGGGCGCCGATCCAGCATGTCGGCATCTCGAATTTCCGGCTGCCGATCACCTATCAGACCCGCGACGGCGGCGAGATCGTGCTGGAAACCAGCGTGACCGGCACCGTTTCGCTGGAGGCCGACCGCAAGGGCATCAACATGTCCCGGATCATGCGGTCCTTCTACGCCCATTCCGGCCACCTGTTCAGCCTCAGGGTGCTGGAGGCGGCGCTGGACGACTACAAGACCGATCTGGACGCCTTCGACGCACGGATCCTGATGCGCTGCTCCTACCCGATCCGGGTCGATTCGCTGCGTTCGGGCCTGTCCGGCTGGCAGTATTACGACATCGCCCTGGAAGTGGCCGAACATCGGGGTCAGCGTCTGCGGATCATGCATTTCGATTATGTCTATTCCTCGACCTGCCCCTGTTCGCTGGAATTGTCGGAACATGCGCGCGAGGCGCGTGGAAGGCTGGCGACGCCGCATTCGCAACGCTCGATCGCGCGGATATCAGCGGTGATGACGGGGCCGGAAAAGGTCTGGTTCGAGGATATGGTCGACATGTGTCGCCGCGCCGTGCCGACCGAGACGCAGGTCATGGTCAAGCGCGAGGACGAACAGGCTTTCGCCGAACTGAACGCCGCGAACCCGATATTCGTCGAGGACGCGGTGCGGGCCTTTGCCAAGGGATTGCTGGACAATCCGCAGATCGGCGATTTCCGGGTCGTCGCCAGCCATCAGGAATCGCTGCATTCCCACGATGCGGTCAGCCTGCTGGTCGAGGGGTCGACCTTCGCCCAATCCTCTCTGGATCCGATGACCTTCGCGGGAATGCGGGCTTAGGCTTGCGTCCCGCGACGGCCGGGGACTTCGCGTCCCCCGGACCCCCTGCGGGATATTGTCACCAAGACAAATTCAGGAACGCAAGGTGAACAAGGCTTTCCTTGTGCCAGCGCCGGCCCTATGTTGACCTGATGCAACTTCTGGACGATTCCGACGATTTCGATGGGGTCCCGCTGTCACAGCGGGCGATGGCCGCGCGGCCCGCGCCCTATCTGGACGGTCTGAACCCGGCGCAGCGTACCGCCGTCGAGGCGTTGGACGGACCCGTCCTGATGCTGGCGGGGGCGGGAACCGGCAAGACGCGGGCCCTGACCACGCGAATCGCGCATCTGCTGATGTCGGGCAAGGCCCGGCCGGGACAGATCCTGGCAGTGACCTTCACCAACAAGGCGGCGCGCGAGATGAAGGAGCGGATCGGCCGCCTGCTGGGCGAGGTGGTCGAGGGAATGCCTTGGCTGGGCACCTTTCACAGCATCAGCGTCAAGATCCTGCGCCGCCATGCCGAACTGGTCGGCAATGGCGAGTTGCATCTGAAGCCCAGCTTCACGATCCTGGACACGGAAGACCAGATCCGACTGATGAAGCAGTTGATCCAGGCCGAAAATCTGGACGAGAAACGCTGGCCGGCGCGGCAGCTGGCCGGGCTGGTCGATGGCTGGAAGAACCGCTGCCTGACCCCCGCGCAATTGCCGCGCGGCGAGGCGGCGGCCTTCGACGGCTGGGGCGGGCGGCTGTACCAGGCCTATCAGGACCGGCTGCTGACGCTGAACGCTGTCGATTTCGGTGATCTGCTGATGCATTGCGTGACGCTGTTCCAGGCCCATCCCGACGTGCTGAAAGGGTGGCAGGACCGGTTCCGCCATATCCTTGTGGACGAGTATCAGGACACCAACGTCGCGCAATATCTGTGGCTGCGGCTGCTGGCGCAGGGGCATCGCAACATCTGCTGCGTGGGCGATGACGATCAGTCGATCTATGGCTGGCGCGGGGCCGAGGTGGGCAATATCCTGCGCTTCGAGGCCGATTTCCCCGGCGCCCGGGTGATCCGGCTGGAACAGAATTACCGGTCCACGCCGCAGATTCTGGCGGCCGCCTCGGGGCTGATCACGGCCAATGCCGGGCGGCTGGGCAAGACCCTGTGGACCGATGCCGAGGACGGCGAGAAGGTGCGCCTGATCGGGCATTGGGACAGCGAGGCCGAAGCGCGCTGGATCGGCGAGGAGATCGAGGCTTTTCAAGGCGGACATCGCGCCGCGTTCGGCCGCGTCGGTTTGAACGACATCGCGATCCTCGTGCGCGCGTCTCACCAGATGCGCGCCTTCGAGGACCGTTTCATGACGATCGGCCTGCCATACCGGGTGATCGGCGGCCCCCGCTTCTACGAGCGGCAGGAGATTCGCGACGCCATGGCCTATTTCCGCCTGGTGGTCAGCCCCGAGGACGATCTGGCCTTCGAGCGGATCGTCAATACGCCCAAGCGCGGGCTTGGCGACAAGGCGGTGCAGACCATCCAGGCGGTCGCGCGCCGCAGCGGTGTCAGCCTGCTGGAAGGCGCGCGGATCGTGGTCGAGGAAAAGCAGCTGGGCGGCAAGGGGCTGGCCAATCTGCGCGATTTCGTGGGCGGCATCGGCCGCTGGCACGCCGACGCCATCGACAGCGCCGCAAGCCATGTCGAACTGGCCGAGCGGCTTCTGGACGAATCCGGCTATACCGCGATGTGGCAGAACGAGAAGACGCCCGATGCGCCGCAGCGGCTGGACAACCTGAAGGAACTGGTCAAGGCGCTGGAGGAATTCGACAATCTTCAGGGATTCCTGGAGCATGTCGCACTGGTCATGGATCGCGACGACGGCGAGGCTGGCGAAGAAGTCAGCATCATGACCCTGCACGCCGCGAAAGGTCTGGAATTTCCGCTGGTCTTTCTGCCGGGATGGGAGGACGGGCTGTTCCCGAACCAGCGCGCCATGGACGAGCAGGGCACCAAGGGGCTGGAGGAGGAACGGCGGCTGGCCTATGTCGGCATCACCCGCGCCGAGCGGCTGGCCACGATCAGCTTCGCGGGCAACCGGCGGCTTTACGGGCAATGGCAATCCTCGATGCCCTCGCGTTTCGTCGATGAACTGCCCGAGGATCACGTCGAGGTTCTGACTCCGCCGGGACTTTATGGCGGCGGCTACGGCGCCGCGATGGCCTTTGCCGGGGCCAATGCCGGCACCGAGATGCATGACCGCGCGGCCCGCGCCGACGTCTACAATTCTCCGGGATGGAAGCGGATGCAGGCGCGGGCGGCCGACCGCAAGCCGCCCGTGCATCGGATGCCCGTCACCATCGACGCCGAACCGGCGGCGCGGTTCAGCGTTGGCGATACGGTGCAACACGCGAAATTCGGCGAGGGCCGGATCATGGGAATCGCCGAGGATACGCTGACGGTGCAATTCGCGGCGGGCTTCAGGAATATCAAGGCCGCCTATGTGCAGCCCGCCGAGGGCGAACAGGACGTGCCGTTCTAGCAAGGCCGGGCGGCCCCGAAGGGAAGGACGCAAGATGCTGAACATCGACGTGGATACCGGCCGCAATGTCGTCACCGCCAGACCCGAAGGAGCGATCCCGGCCTCGGATTTCGAGGCTCTGGGACGCGCCATCGACGATTACGCCAACGAAAACGACCGGATGCCGGGGCTTGTCGTGCGGCTGAACGGCCTGCCGCAATGGCAGGGCCTGTCGGCTCTGCGGGCGCATTTCGACGTGGTGCGCAAACATGCCGCCGTCCTGCCTCGGGTGGCGCTTGTCACCGACACCATGGGCCTGTCGATGCTGCCCAATATCGCCGACATTTTCGTGCGGGCGCGGGTGCGCCATTTCGATGTCAGCCAAGAGGAACAGGCGATCGCCTGGGCCGGCTCGTCCGAGAAGGAGCCCGAGGGTTACGTTCTGCTGGAGGGATTCCCCGAAGAGGTGATCGCCATCCGCGCGGTGGGCGAGGTCACCTCGCGCGATTACGAGGATCGGCTGATCCCGCTGGTGCGCAAGATGGAACGGAAACATGGAAAGCTGCGGCTGCTGATGCAGCTTGGCCCGGATTTCGAAACCTATACGACCGGCGCGATGTGGGACGACGCGCGGCTGGGCCTGACCCATTGGCGCAGTTTTGAAAAGGTCGCGGTGGTCAGCGATATCGGCTGGATCACCCGATCGGTGAAAATGTTCGCGCCGCTGATGCCGGGCGAGGTTGCGGTCTTTCCCGGCGACGCGATGCAGGCGGCGACTTCGTGGATCACCGAAGGGGCGGGGTCGGCGAAACCCGAGAAATCCGGCTCCGGAAAGACTGCGCAGGACAGTGCCGCGCCCGGGAAATCCTCGACCCGCAGCCAGCGGGCGACAAGGCCGGACGCGGCGAAGTCCGCTGCGGCGAAAGAGGCCGCGGGATCGACCGGCAAGACGGCTTCGGCAAGGCCCGCGACCGGGCGGAAAGCGGCCGCATCCCGAACCGCCGCGAAAAAAGCCGTCGCGAAGCCGGGATCGGCGAAACCCCTGGCCAGCGACTCCGCATCCGGGAAGGCCGGGGCAAGCTCTGGCGCCACCAATGGCAAGGCGGCCACGAAAAAACGCGGCTCCGCCGCAAGACCGGCGCGCAAGCCCGCCGCCCCGCGAAGGCCGAAAGCCTAGCCTTTCAGCCGCCGCCTGTGCCGGTGCGTCGCTTCGGCGGCCGCCTTCCCTTGCCTCTGCGATCTGTCCCGGCCTTGGATTGCACGATCCCTTTCCGGTCGCGTCAGCTTGCCCGCAAGGGGAAAGGCGCCTGATCCCCGGCAGGGCGTGCCGGTGCGTGCAAGGCGCTGGCGGCGCTGCCTTTCCGCTTCGCCGACATCGCGCATTGACAGGTTCAGAAACTTCCCTGATAACGCGTCGAAAGTTGAGTAAAGGAGTCGGATATGCCTGACGTGAACAAACGGACCTTTCGGAGCATCACCCCCAAGCGGATCGTCGCCCTGGGCGGCGCCGCGGCCATGGTCATCGGCACGCCGCTGATGGCCCAGGCAGAGCGGATCGAGGGCCGCTCGAGCTATGTCATCGCGCAAGCCGAGGGCGAAGGAGAGGGGGGCGCGGCCGAAGCGCCGGTCAATGCCGAGGGCGAGGGTGAAGCGTCAGCCGCCGAAGGCGAGGGCAAGGGCGCCGAGGGCGAAGGCGAGGGGGGATCGGTTGCCGCCGAAGGCGAGGGTGAAGCCGCTGCTTCCGAAGGCGAGGGTGAAGCTGCCGCTTCCGAGGGCGAGGGTGAAGCCGCCGCTTCCGAAGGCGAAGGAGGCGGCGAGGGCGAGGGTGAAGGCGGCGGCGCCGCAATCGATCCCGATGTCGCCTTTCTGACCGATCTCGGCTTCATGGAAGGCCATCTGCGCGCGGGGCTTGCGCTGTACGAGGCGGGCGATCTGTCGGCGGCAAAGACGCATATGGGCCATCCGATCGAAGAGAAGTACGAAGCCGTCGCCAAGCGGCTTGACCAACTGGGATATGGCGATCTGCGGGAACAGATCTCGGCGCTTGCCGCAGCGGCCGAGGCGGAAGATTCCTATGAGAAGATTGCGGAAATGTTCGGCAAGGTGCGCCAGACGCATGAAGAGGTCCGGACGAATTTCGACGCGGCTGATCAGTTGAAATCCTTTGCGGCGCTGACCCGTGTCGCGGCCGACGAATACGCAATAGCGGTCGAAGGCGGAACACTGGCGAATGTAAAGGAATACCATGATGCCTGGGGCTTCATGCGGGTGATCGAGGCCGAGGCAGGCGAACTTGCGGCAAGCGACGACGCCAAGGCGTCGGATGCGGCGGCGGCGATCGTGGAACAGGTCGAGGCGGCAGGTTCCGCGTTCGGTGATCTGCAGGGACAGGGAGATTACGAAAAGGATCCGTCCATTCTCTACGCGGCAGCGGCAAGAATGGAACTGGCCTCCCTCGGGGCAGAGTGAATCCATGATGATCGTCATCGGAAACGCCCTTGACACCCACGAAACGGCGGCCTTGCGAGAGGCCGCCGAGAAGCTCGAATACGAGGATGGAAAGCGCACCGCCGGTCGCTATGCGCGCAACGTCAAGAGCAACCTTCAGGCGGTGGCATCGCCGGGACTGGAGACGATCTTCACCAAGGTGCGCGACACGCTGAACGGCAACGAGGTGTTCCGCTCGGCGGCGCGGCCGAAGAAGTTCGCACGCCTTCTCCTGTCGCGCTATCGCGGCGGGATGACCTATGGCACCCATGTGGACGATCCGGTGATGATGGGCAGCCGGACGGATCTGTCCTTCACCCTCGCGCTCAGCGATCCGGGGGAATACGATGGCGGCGAACTGGTGATGGAGGACGCGGTGGAAGAAAGAGGCGTCCGGCTTGCTGCCGGTGATCTCGTGCTCTATCCGACATCGGCGCTGCACCGGGTAGAACCCGTGACCCGCGGCGAACGGATGGCCATCGTCGGCTGGGTCACCAGCTGGGTCCGCGACCCGGCACGCCGTGAGATCCTGTTCGACCTCGACGCCGCCGCCAAGGCGATCTTCGACGAACAGGGCAAGTCGCCGGCTTTCGACCGGGTGTTCAAGGCCAAGGCGAACCTGTCGCGCATGTGGTATGACGACTAGCTGTCCGATACCGGTCTTCGATGGCGAAATCCTCGCGCCAGAGCGGGCCGGGGCGCGACGGCAATCATTCGGCAAAGGCAATGTCGGTTCGCGCCCGGCCGTCCTTCTGCGGTCTGGAAGGCGGGCGCGATCAGCGTTCGACTGACGTCAACAGATCCTCGAGCACCAGCGCCATGATCCTGGCGCTGTCGATCATGTCCTGCACGCCGATCCATTCGTCGGGCTGGTGGGCCAGATCCAGCACCCCCGGACCATAGGCGATGCAGTTCTTCAACTTTCCGATCCGGTCGATATGCTTCTGGTCATAGGTGCCGGGGCTGACGACATAGTCGGCTTCGCGGCCCAGCACGCGCCCGATCGCGGCTGCGGTCGAGGTCACGATCGGTGCGTCCTTGTCGGTCATTGACGGCACCACCTCGAAAAGGTCGCGAATCTCGTATCGAAAGCCGGGCCGCCGCGCCTTGACCCGATCCAGCAGGGCCGTGATCTCGGCCTTGACCTCGGCCAGATCCTCTTCGATCAGAAAGCGCCGGTCGATGGTGATGCGGCAGCGGTCGGGCACGCAGGGCGCGGGCAGGCCGGTATAGCCGTCCTCCGGTTCGGGCGCGCCACCATGGATCGCGTTGAGGTTCAGCGTCGATGACCGCGCGCCTTCGGGGATCACCGGCATCGCGGTATGCTTGCCGGCCAGCAGCGGCCACAGCGCGGCCTCCATCTCGGCCAGAACGGCACCCATGTGGCGCACCGCGCAATCGCCCAGAAACGGCATCGAGCCATGGGCGATCCGGCCATGCGTCTCGATCTCGGCCCACCAGACGCCGCGATGGCCCAGGCAGATGCGGTCCTTGTGCAGCGGCTCGGGGATGATGACGTGATCGACATGAGCAAAGGCACCCCGTTCGGCCAGGTAGGCGACGCCGCCATAGCCGCCCGATTCCTCGTCCGCTGTCGCGCTGATCTCGATGCTGCCCGCGAAATCGGGATGGGTCGCCACGAAGGCTTCGGCGGCGATGATGCTGGCCGCCAGCCCGCCTTTCATGTCGCAGGATCCGCGGCCATAGATCCTGTCGCCGTCCAGTTCGCCCCCGAAAGGATCGCGGGACCAGCCATGGCCGACCTCGACCACGTCGTGATGGCCGTTGAAATGGACGCATTCGCCCGGCGTTGCGCCCGCCTTGCGGGCGATCATGTTCCAGCGCGGATAGGTGTCGCTGTCGCCGGGGCTGCCTTTGGCACGGATCAATTCGCAGTCCCAGCCCTGCGGCGCCATCCGGGCCCGCAGATAATCGCAGATGTCGCGATAGTGTCGGCCCGGCGGGTTCAGCGTCGGGATGCGGATCAGATTCTGCGTCAACGCGATCAGATCGTCACGCCGCGCCTCGATGGCGGATTTCAGCGAATTCATGGCCCACAGGCTAGGCCGCGCCGCCTGCGAAGACAACGCCCCGTCGCGACGACGGGCCGGGCGGAGAACGGCCCGCCGACAGGTCCGGCAGATGCAGGGCCCGCGCCCGGAACCGCACGGCCCGATGCGGCGCCTTCCGCTGGCCCCGGGCGCGCGCGTCGTGGTAGCCTGATCCGGAACCGGGCCGTCCGTCAGGCCGCGCCGCGGGGTTCGGCCCGGAGAGATATCGTTGATCGCCTTCTTCCGCCTGATTGTCCTTGTGCTGCTGCTCGAGGCGATGTTCTATCTGCTTCTGCGACTTTACATCCGGTCGCTGCGCCGCGAGAGGCTGGAGAACATCTGGGCCGAGCGTCACCCCGACATGGCGGGCGATCGGGCCGCCCGGGGCAAATTCGTCCGCAAATCCATGGTCGGGTTTGACAAGAGCCTGCGGTCGCGGCTCTTGTGGCTGGTCTTCATCATCCCGACATTGACGATCATGGGAATCGTCTACTGGATCAACTGGCAATAAGGGGCCGCCGGAAAATGCATTACGTCAAGGTCGTTCTGGGGGTTCTGCTGGGGATCGTGGTGTTCCTGTTCCTGGATTATGCGCTTCCGTCAAAGAACACTGTCCGGATCACCAATACCTATAACCGGCTGACCCCGGTCACCTCGTCGAACGCGATCTTCTACGCCGCCCAGGATACCGGAACGGTTCAGAACGCCTCGGGGCAGCGCGATGTCCGCTTCATCGAAACGGTGCGCCCGAATGGCAAGGTCTTCGTCTATCGCAACGAGGATACCGGCTGGATCTGGCCGCCCTATTTCAAGTATGACAGCGCCAATCTTCATGCCGAGGCGACCAATCTGCGATCCGGAAAAGCCGATCCGCAATGGGTCAGCGTGACTGCCTATGGCTGGCGCATCCCATGGTTGACCGCCTATCCCAACGCGATCGCGATCGACACGCTGGCCAATCCCAATGACCGCCCGCGCAACTGGGGCGCGATGATCATCTCTGCCGTCCTGCTGATCTTCCTTGTGCTGATCTGGCGCATGTGGGCGCAGTTCCGCGAACGGACCCTCGACCCGGCGATCAGATCCGCGGATGCAAGGTGGGATCGTACCACCGATCGCGTCACTTCGGACGCCGCCGGCGCGCGCGGGCGCCTCAGCGGCTGGTGGAACACTCGGCGGGCCAGGCCGCGGAAATAGTCGCCCGGATCGGCGCGGGCCCAGGAACCAAGCGCCGGGAACGCCGTCGGGCCGCCGCCTTCCGCGCCCCGATCGGGCGCCGTTCCGCGACAATGCCTGACCGATGGAAGTGCCGCGCGTGCGCCTCGCACCTTGCCGCCCTGACCGGCTGGGGCTACCTTGCACCCTGCCATCCGGTCCGAGGGGGGACATGTCCGATCATCGCAATCCCGGCACCGATCTTCGCATCGAAGGCTTCGCCGATATCCGCATCAATACGCCCGCCGCGCTGCGCCGGGCGGCGACGCTGCCCGTGCGCCGCAGCCTGAAGAAGGACCATCAGGCAGCCTGGCTTCTGAATGCGGTCCGCTGCATCGACCTGACCACGCTGGCCGGCGACGACACCGAGGATCGGGTGGCGCGGTTATGCGCCAAGGCCCGCCAGCCCGTCGCCGCCGAATTGCTGCAGGCGATGGGCGTGCCTCACCTGACCACGGGCGCCGTCTGCGTCTATCCCACCATGGTCGCCGCCGCCAAGCGCGCGCTTGGCAATTCCGGCATTCCCGTGGCCAGCGTCGCGACCGGCTTTCCCGCCGGCCTGATGCCGCTGGATCTGCGTCTGGCCGAGATCCGTCATGCCGTCGATCAGGGCGCCGACGAGATCGACATCGTGATCACCCGCGCCCATGTCCTGCGCGCCGAATGGACCGCCCTTTATGACGAGATCCGGGCCATGCGCGATGCCTGCGGACCCGTCCGGATGAAAACCATCCTCGCCACCGGAGATCTGAAATCGCTGGAAAATGTCGCCCGTGCCAGCCATGTCGCGATGCAGGCCGGGGCCGACTGGATCAAGACCTCGACCGGCAAGGAAGGTGTCAACGCGACCCTGCCCGTGTCGCTGGTCATGTGTCGCGCGATCCGGGACTACCGGACTCTGACCGGGCACCGGGTCGGATTCAAGCCGGCGGGCGGATTGCGCACCGCCAGGGACGCGATCGACTGGCAGGTGCTGATGGCCGAGGAACTGGGCCGCGACTGGTTGAGCCCGGACCTGTTCCGCATCGGCGCCAGCAGCCTTCTTGGCGATATCGAACGCCAGATCAGCCACCACGTCACCGGCCGCTATGCCGCCGGTCATCGCCAAGCCATCGCCTGAGGGACAGAATGAGCCGCGTGAGCGAAATCATGGACAGCATGGAATACGGCCCCTCGGTCGAAGACAGCAGTGCCGCCCGCGACTGGCTGAAGGCGCGCGCTCCCTTTGGCCATTTCATCGGCGGCAAGGTCACGAAACCCGGCCAGACCTTCGCTACCCGCGATCCCTCGACCGGCGAGGCGCTGGCCAAGGTGACGCAGGGCAGCGCCGAGGATGTGGCGCAGGCGGTCAGGGCCGCGCGCCGGGCACAGCCGAAATGGGCCGCGCTGAGTGGGACCGAACGCGCCCGTTACCTTTATGCCATCGCGCGGCATGTGCAGAAACGCGAACGCATTCTGTCGGTCCTGGAGACGCTGGATAACGGCAAGCCGATCCGCGAAAGCCGCGACATCGACATTCCCCTGGTCGCGCGACATTTCTATCACCACGCGGGTTGGGCCGAACTGCGCGATACGGCCTTTCCGGGCCACGCGCCGCTGGGCGTCTGCGGCCAGATCATCCCGTGGAACTTTCCGCTGCTGATGCTGGCCTGGAAGATCGCGCCCGCCCTGGCGGCAGGGAACACGGTGGTTCTGAAACCCGCCGAATACACCCCGCTGACGGCCTTGGCCTTTGCCGAAATCTGCCAGCAGATCGGCCTTCCCGCAGGTGTCGTCAACATCGTGACCGGCGACGGCGAAACCGGCGCGGCGCTGGTGGCGGCGCAGGTGGACAAGATCGCTTTCACCGGCTCGACCGAGGTCGGCCGCGCGATTGCCGGCGCGATGGCGGGCAGCGGCAGGGCACTGACGCTGGAACTGGGCGGCAAATCGCCCTTCATCGTGATGGAAGACGCCGATCTCGACGCGGCCGTGGAGGGCGTCGTCGATTCAATCTGGTTCAACCAGGGCGAGGTCTGCTGCGCCGGTTCCCGCATCCTGGTGGCCGAGGCGGTTTCGGACCGGTTCGAGGCGCTGCTGCGCGCACGGATGGAAAGGCTGCGGCCGGGTCTGCCGCTGGACAAGTCCACCGATATCGGAGCCATCGTCGATCCGGTGCAGAAGGACCGCATTCTGTCGATCTGCAAGGCTGCGACCGATGCCGGGGCTGAACTGATCGGCGGACAGCCGGGCGAGGGCTGTTTCATCGCACCGGGCTATCTGCGCAACATCGCCCCAGGCAACCCGGGCATGGAGCAGGAAATCTTCGGCCCCATCGCGACACTTTCGACATTTCGCACCGCCGACGAGGCGATCTCGCTGGCCAATAACACGCGCTACGGGCTGGCAGGCTCGGTCTGGTCGGAAAGCGCCAGCGTGGCCACGGACATCGCCGCGCAGGTCAAGGCCGGGGTGCTGTGGATCAACTGCGCCAATGCCTTCGACGCCGCGGCGCCCTTCGGCGGCTATCGCGAAAGCGGATTCGGCCGCGAGGGCGGGCGCGCGGGGATGCTGGATTACCTGGCCGAACCGAAGATAAAATCGGCGGGCGAAGCCGCGCCGAAGGCGCCGGTCGTGATGGACGGCGCGGAGCAGGGCGGCGGGCTGGACCGCACCGCCAAGCATTATATCGGCGGCGCGCAGAAACGGCCCGATGGCGGTGTCATGTATGGGGTGGCGGGCGGACTTGCACCTTTGGGCAACCGAAAGGATATCCGAAACGCGGTCGAGGCGGCGGCCAAGGCCGGCAAATGGGCCGCGATGGGCGGTCACGGGCGCGCGCAGGTTCTGTACTATATTGCCGAGAACCTTGCTGCCCGCGCCGAGGATTTCACGCGCCGGACCAGCCGGGCCGAAACCGATGCCGCCATCGCCCGCGCCTTCCACTATGCGGCATGGGCCGACAAATTCGACGGCACCAACGTGCAGGCCAGGCCCGGCCATCTGGTCAATGTGATCCCCGAGCCTTTCGGTGTCATCGGCATCGCCTGCCCGAACATGCAGCCCCTGGCCGGGTTCATGTCGCTGGTCATGCCCGCCATCGCGATGGGCAATTGTGTCGTGGCGATCCCCGCGCAGGACGATCCGCTGGCGCTGGCCGATCTGTATCAGGTCTTCGACACCTCGGACCTGCAGGCCGGGGTGGTGAACATCGTGACCGGATCGAAACCGGACCTGGCGCAGGTTCTGGCCGCCCATGATGCCGTGGCCGCGATGTGGTATCCGGGCGCCGGGCTGGAGGCGGTCGAACTTGCGGCGGGCGGAAACCTGAAGCCGGTCTGGTCGCCCGTGAACCGCGACTGGACCGGAGCCGAGGCGCAGGGTGAGGAGTTTCTGCGCCGCGCCACCCGGACCAAGACGGTCTGGCTGCCTTATGGCGCCTTGCCGGCAGGTGCCGGCACGGCCTATTGATCGCCGGGGGACTTTGCGTCCCCCGGACCCCCTGCAAGGTATTTGGAAAGAGCGCGAGGGGAAGGCCGGCCCGCCGCCCGGTCCGGCGCGCCTGTGTCAGCGGCCGCGGATCCGCGGGTCCATCGCGTCTCGCAGCCCGTCGCCGATATAATTCACGCACAGAACCGTCAGCGAGATGAAGATGCCGGGCAGGATCACCCGGCTGGGATAGAGGACCATCTGATCCACGGCGTCGTAGAGCAGCCGCCCCCAGGTCGGAAAATCCGGGGGAAAGCCGAGACCCAGAAAGCTCAGCGCGCTTTCGGTGATGATCGCGGTGGCGATGCCCAGGGTCGCCGCGACCATGATCGGCGACAGCACGTTGGGCAGGATGTGGCGCAGGATCATCCGTCGCGGCGGCGTGCCGATGGATTTCGCGGCAAGGATGAATTCACGCTCTTTCAGGCCCAGCACGTCGCCGCGCACGATGCGCGCCGATTGCATCCAGCTTGTCGCGCCGATGGCCGAGACGATCAGGATGAAGATGCCCGTCGCCGGCCCGAAATTCTGCGACAGGGGTTCACGGAACAGCGTCACCATCAGCAGCAGCAGCGGCAGCAGCGGCAGCGCCAGGAACAGTTCGGTGATCCGCATCAGCGGCGCATCGAGGCGTCTGAAATAACCCGACATGACCCCGATCATGCTGCCGAGGAAGATCGCGATCAGCATGGCCGTCATCCCCACCGCGATCGAAACGCGGCCTCCCGCCATCAGCCGGGCCAGCATGTCGCGGCCCAACTGGTCGGTGCCCAGCGGATGGGCGGCCACGAAGCCGGAATTGCGGGCGCGGATATCGACATAGGTCGGATCGATCGTCCACAGCCAGGGCCCGATCGAGACGAACAGCAGCACGAGGACGAACAGCACCAGCGCCACCATCGCGCCCCTGTGGCTGCGGAACTGCCGCCAGACATCGCGCCACTGGCTGCGCGTCTCGCCGCCCGCACGGACCGGGTCGTCTGGCGGCAGGTCGGCGGTGACGGCCGCGTTTCCGGCGCTTTCGTCGACCAGCTCGGCCGTGTCGAGGTGACGTTGGCGTTCGGTCTCAGTCATAGCGGATCCGGGGGTCGAGGACGCCGTAGAGGATGTCGGCGATCAGGGTGAACATCACGATCAGGATCGCGAAGATGAAGGTCAGCGTCAGCACCATCGGAATGTCGTTGCCGTTGATGGCCGTGATCAGCAATTGTCCAAGCCCGTTCACCTTGAACACCTGCTCGGTGATGATGGCGCCGCCGAACACCGCAGGCAGTCCAAGCGCGATCACGGTGACGACCGGGATCAGGCTGTTCCTCAGCACGTGTTTCAGCACCACCTTGCGTTCGCCCAGGCCCTTGGCGCGGGCGGTGCGGACGTAATCCTGCCCCAGATTGTCCAGCATCGAGGCGCGCATGAAACGGCTGATCTGCGCCGCGTTGTACAGCGCGAGAACCGTCACCGGCATGACCATCTGCCGGACCTGGGCCAGAAAGCTGTTCCAGTCGCGCACCACCAGCGTGGTGTCATAGACCGAGGGAAACCATTGCAGCTTGACCCCGAAGACGATGATCAGCACGACCCCGGTGAAGAAGGTCGGCATCGAGAAGCCGACCATCGACACGAAGGTGCCCAACTGGTCGAACCAGCTATACTGCTTGTAGGCCGAGACGATGCCGATCGGGATCGCGATCATCACGCCGACGACATAGGACATGCCGACCACCACCAGCGTCTGCGGCAGGCGCTGCGCGATGATGTCGAAGACGGGGCTGCGCGACTGGAAGCTGATGATGCGTTGTGCGCCGGCGCTGAAATCGGTGCCGAAGGCCTGGTCGAACCAGTAGACCGGCTCGACCCAGAAGAACTGCTTCAGCCACAGGACATAGCGGATATACCAGGCCTGTCCCAGCCCAAGCGCCTCGCGCATCTTTTCCTTCACCTCGGGCGGCACTGTCAGCGGCACGTCGGCCAGCGGATCGCCGGGCGAGGCCTCCAGCAGCAGGAAGATCACCAGCGAGATGAACAGAAGCGTGGGAATCGCCAGCAGCAGGCGCCGGATGGTGAAATTCAGCATGACGCGGCCCTTCGGGTTCCTGTCGTGATGCGCATGGGTGCCGTCCCTGTTGTCGACCCGCCCTTGCGCCGCCTTCTGGCGGATGGGGGCAGGCGGAAACCGGGCCGCCTGCGGCGAGGCGGGCGGCCCGGATCATCGGTTCAGATCACTGCTGCTTGCGCGACCAGTCCGCCACATTCCAGATCTCAGTGTCCCAGGCATTCAGCTTGACGCCTTCCAGCGTGTTGCTGACGGCCGAAGCGGTGCCGCGATAGACCAGCGGGATGATGACGTTGCTGTCCTTGGTCAGCATGTCATTCATCTTCTTGCCCAGATTGCCGCGTTCGGTCAGATCGACCGTCTTGCCCAGTTCGGCGACCAGCTTGTCATATTCCGGGTCGCAGAAGCGGGCGTGATTTTCGCCCTGCCATTGGGTTTCCGGCCGGGGCGCCTTGTCGCAGGTCCATTGCGCCAGATAGGGCTCGGGGTTGTTGCCTTCGAAGTTGTTGGCATACATCTCGACATCGGCATAGAATTTCTGGAACGTGTCGGGCGAGCCCGCATCCCCGCCGAAGAAGACCGAGGCATCGACGGTCTTCAACTCGGTCTCGATGCCGATTTCCGACCACCATTGCTTGATCAGCGCCTGAAAGTCCTGACGCACGGCATTGACCGAGGTCTGGTACAGCAGCGACAGCCTGACGCCGTCCTTCTCGCGGACGCCGCTGCCGTTATCGACCCAACCGGCATCTTCCAGAACCTTCTTGGCCCCTTCGATGTCCTGCGTCAGGCAGGCGGTGTTGTCCGAGGCCCATGCCTCGGGCGCGGGGACCAGGTTGCAGGTGGGCTTGCCGGCCTGACCATAGCCGATCTCGGTCAGCAGGCTGCGGTCGATGGCCATGGACAGCGCCTTGCGCACGGCCGGGTCCGTGGTGATCGGGTTGGGGTTCTTGGCGGTCGAACGTTCGCCTTCGGGCAGGGATGAGGAGGCGTCGGTCAGGTTGACCAGGATGCGTTCGACCAGGCTGCCGAAGGCGACCTGCACCTTGCCCTTGCCGCCGGCTTCCATCCCCGCCAGCACGTCCGGCGCCAGCTGCGTGTTCCAGGCATAGTCGTATTCGCCGGTTTCCAGAACCGCGCGCGCGGCGGCGGATGCATCGCCGCCGCCCTTGATGGTCAGCGTGGCGAAGGCGGGCTTGTCGGGTTCGCGATATTCGGGGTTGGCCTCGAAGGTGATCACGTCGTTGGTCTTGAACTCGATCACCTTGAAGGGGCCGGTGCCGATCGGGTTGAAGTTCTGTTCCGTGCAGGTCGATGCCGCCGCACCGGTGCAATTTTCGAACTGCGCCTTTTGCAGGATCGGCGACTGGCCGCCGACGAAGGCCGAGAACGGGTCGGGATGCGGTTCGGCGAAGGTCACCTTCACGGTCAGCGGATCGACCGCTTCGACGCTTTCGATTCCCTCGTATTTCGCCAGCTGCGCACAGCCGCCTTCCGGGTCCATGCAGTAATTCGCGGTGAAGACCACGTCATCGGCCGTCAGCGGCGTGCCGTCGGACCAGGTGATGCCGTCCTTCAGCTTCCAGGTCACCGTCTTCAGATCTTCCGAGATGCCGCCGTTTTCCAGCGACGGAAGCTCGGCCGCGAGGCGCGTGGTCAGCTTGCCGTCGGCGGTAAAGCTGGCCAGCGGCTCGATCACCATGCTGGCGGCGATGACGTCCTTGGTGCCGCCCGACAGATACGGGTTCATGGTCGAGGGCGCCTGCCACATGATGATGTTCAACTGCCCGTCCGAGCCGCGTTCGGCCATGGCGGCGGGGGCAAGCGCGAGGGTCGCCGCCGCGCCCATCAGCAAGGTCTTCAGTTTCATTCCACTCTCCTGTTGGGGGTTGGTCCGCGGGGCCGGGGCGATCTGTGCCGCCTGTTCTGATCTCGGCTCAATCCGTTGACGGGTATCGTCTTTTCTTGTTTCTCTCCCGGATTTCCGGGCCGGCATCCTGTCCCGTGTTGCCTGCGGAATGGGCACATCTTCTGCCGATCCCGCCGCCGAAAGCAAGTGCTATCGCGTCGAACCGATCGGCGCCGCATTCCGCTTTGACATTTGAGGCGCTCTGACTAGCCTTTGGGCAGAACGTAGGACAGGAACCGCGATGCTGGACGAATCCCCCCTGGTTTCCATCGAGAAGCTCCGCGTCGAATTCGAAACCAACGACGGCGTGGTGGTCGGCGTCAAGGATGTCAGCTTCGACATCAAACCCGGCGAATGCGTCTGCGTGGTCGGCGAATCGGGTTCGGGCAAGTCGGTATCCTCGCTGTCGCTGATGCGGCTGGTGGAATTCGGCGGCGGCACCATCACCAACGGCAAGCTGATGTTCGATACCGGCGACGGCAAGGTCGTTGACCTGGTCCGGCAATCGACGCCGGTGATGCGCGACATCCGCGGCAATCAGATCGGCATGATCTTCCAGGAACCGATGACGGCGCTGAACCCGGTCTTTACCGTCGGCGATCAGTTGGCCGAGGGGCTGATCGAACATCGCGGTCTGGACAAAAAGGCCGCCCGTGCCCGCGCGCTGGAGATCCTGAAACAGGTTCGCATCCCCGAACCCGAGCGGCGCATGGATCAGTATCCGCACGAATTGTCGGGCGGAATGCGCCAGCGGGTCGTCATCGCCATCGCCATGGCCTGCGAGCCGCGCCTGCTGATCTGCGACGAGCCGACGACCGCGCTTGACGTGACCATCCAGGCGGAAATCCTGGCGCTGATCGACCGGCTGAAGCGTGAAAAGCAGATCGCCGTTCTTTTCATCACCCATGACATGGCCGTGGTCGCGCAGATGGCCGATCGCGTCGTGGTCATGTATCGCGGCGACAAGGTCGAGGAAGGACCGGTCGAACAGATCTTCGAGGCACCGCGCGAAGATTATACCCGGATGCTGCTGGCCGCGGTGCCGCGTCTGGGCGAGATGTCCGGCAAGCCCGCCCCCGAACGCCTGCGCCTGATGCGCGACGGAACCGTGGGCAAGCCCGAGCCGATCATCGTGGCCGATCCGAAACCGCTGCTGACGGTCGAGAACCTGGTCACGCGCTTTGCGGTCAAGGGCGGCATCATGCGCCGGACCGTCGCCAATGTCCACGCGGTCGAGGATGTCAGCTTCACCATCAACGGCGGTGAAACGCTGTCGCTGGTGGGCGAATCGGGCTGCGGCAAATCGACCTGCGGGCGGTCGATCCTGCGGCTGGTCGAACCGCAATCGGGCCATGTGAACCTTGGCGGGACCGATGTTCTGGCGTTGTCACAGCGCGGTCTGCGACGCGCGCGCCGCGACATGCAGATGATCTTTCAGGATCCTTTCGCCAGCCTCGATCCGCATATGAAACTCTATGATCAGGTCGCCGAGCCGATGCTGAATTACGGAATCGGCAATCGGTCCGAACGTCAGGACCGGATCGCCGCTTTGTTCGACCGGGTGGAACTGCCGCGCAGCTTCATGCGCCGCTATCCGCATGAAATGTCGGGGGGCCAGCGCCAGCGCATCGCCATCGCCCGCGCCCTGGCGCTGAACCCGAAACTGATCATCGCGGACGAGGCGGTCTCGGCGCTGGATGTCTCGGTGCAGGCGCAGGTGCTGAACCTGCTGATGGAATTGCAGCAGGATATGGGCATCTCGATGCTGTTCATCAGCCACGACATGGCGGTGGTCGAACGGGTCAGCCATCATGTCGGCGTCATGTATCTGGGACGGATCGTGGAACTGGGCACCCGCGCGCAGGTCTTCGAGAACCCGCAGCACAGCTATACCAGACAACTGATGCTGGCCGTCCCCGTCGCCGATCCGCGCCAGAAGAAGATCAGCGAGGATCTGGAATTCCGCCCGATCCCTTCGCCGATCCATCCGGTCGATTACCTGGCCAGCCCTTCGGTCTATCGCGAAGTCGCGCCTGGTCACCGGGTGCTGGTCGATCCCGTGACCCATTCGTGAGGATCGAACCGCCGATCGGCCCCGGCGCGGTCCCCGAATTTCGCGCCGACCTGCCAGCCTCCGCGGATGTCGTGGTCATCGGCGGCGGCATCGTTGGGGTCACCACGGCACTGTATCTTGCTCGCGACGGGCTGTCGGTCGTGCTGTGCGAAAAGGGCGTGATTGCGGGCGAACAATCCTCGCGCAACTGGGGTTGGGTCCGCGCGCAGGGCCGCGACGAGGCCGAAATTCCGATCATGCTGGAGGCCCGCCAGCTATGGCGCGGCCTGTCACGGGAACTGGGCGAGGGGCTGGGCCTTGCGGCTTGCGGCGTCAGCTATCTGGCACGGGACGAGGCCAGCATGACCCGCTACGAGGCATGGCTGGACGTGGCCCGCCACCACGGCCTGGATAGCCGCATCATGGGCCGCGCAGAACTGGACCGCGTGCTGCCCAATTCGGCAGGCTGGCTGGGTGCGCTGACCACGCCATCGGATATGCGCGCCGAACCGGCCTTCGCCGTTCCCGCCATCGCCCGGCTGGCCGCGGCGGCAGGCGTCACCATCCGCGAACATTGCGCCGCCCGCGCGCTGGAGACGACGGCCGGACACATCTCGGCCGTGCTGACCGAGGCTGGGGCGATCCGGACCGACCGCGTTCTTCTGGCAGGTGGCGCATGGTCGGGTCTTTTCGCGGGCAATGCCGGGATGATCCTGCCGCAATTGTCGGTCCGCGCCACCGTCGCCGCCACCGAGGCCATGCCCGAATTCTGGCCCGGCGCCGCGGCCGATCCGGATGTCGCCTTCCGCCGCCGCGCCGATGGCGGCTATACGCTGGCGCCCGGCACCGCGCATGATTTCTGGATAGGCCCGGCGGCGTTCAGACATCTGCGGGCCTATCTGCCCCAGATCCGCCGCGACCTGTCGCAGACAAGCCTGCAACCGGCCGCGCCCAGGGCCTATCCGGATGCCTGGCGCACGCCGCGCCGATGGTCCGCCGACGCAGCCTCGCCCTTCGAGGCGGTGCGGATCCTCAGCCCGGATCCGAATCCGGCCCGCATCGACCATCTCGTCAAGGCGTTTGCCAGCGCCTTTCCGCGAATCGGCCGCCCGCGGATCCGTGCCGCCTGGGCGGGAATGATCGACACGATGCCCGACCATGTTCCGGTGCTGGACGAAACTCCGATGCCCGGATTCTTCGTCGCCACCGGCCTGTCCGGCCACGGCTTCGGCATCGGTCCGGGGGTGGGCCGCGTCATGGCCGCCATGATTCAGGGCCGGGCGCCGCGCCACGATCTGACACGGTTCCGCTTTTCGCGCTTCTCGGACGGATCGCCCGTCACGCTGGGGCCCGATCTCTAGGTCACAGCCGCTCGCGCTCTTTCCGGATATCTCCGGCGTGCGGCGCCCACTTGCAGGCCGTGCAGGAAAGTCTCATCCTGCGCCGCGAAGGAGATCCATCATGCCCGTCAAGAACCGATTTGCCGAATTGCTGCCCGAAATCACCGCCTGGCGCCGCGATTTCCACGAGAATCCGGAATTGCTGTATGACGTTCACCGCACGGCGGGAAAAGTCGCGGATCTTTTGCGGGATTTCGGCTGTGACGAGGTGACGGAAGGGATCGGCCGGACCGGTGTTGTCGGGGTCATCAAGGGCAAGTCGGACAAGACCGGCCGGGTGATCGGTCTGCGTGCCGATATGGACGCGCTTCCGATCAACGAACAGACCGGGCTGGATTATGCCTCGAAGACGCCTGGCAAGATGCATGCCTGCGGCCATGACGGCCATACGGCGATGCTGCTGGGCGCGGCGAAATACCTTGCCGAGACGCGCAATTTCGACGGCACGGCGGTGGTCATCTTCCAGCCCGCCGAAGAAGGCGGCGGCGGCGGCGACGCGATGGTCAGGGACGGGCTGATCGATCGCTGGAAGATCGACGAGGTTTACGGGATGCACAACATGCCGGGCATCCCCACCGGCGCCTTCGCCATCAAGCCCGGTGCGATGATGGCCTCTGCCGACCAGTTCGACATCACCGTGACTGGCAAGGGTGGCCACGCGGCAAAGCCGCATGAATGCATCGACACGACCCTGACGGCGGCGCAGATCATCGTCGCGCTGCAATCCGTCGTCGCCCGCAATATCGATCCGCTGAAGAACGCGGTGATCTCGGTCTGCGTGGTCACGACCGATTCGACCGCGCATAACGTGATTCCGCAGGTGGTCAAGCTGCGGGGCACCGCGCGCAGTCTCGATCCCGGCGTCCGCGACCAGTTGCAAGAGGGCATTGGCCGCGTTGCCATCAATGTGGCAGCCGCGATGGGTGCGACGGCCGAGGTCGATTATCAGCGGGGGTATCCGGTCACCGTGAACGACGATCAGGCAACGACCTGGGCCGCCAAGGTGGCCCGCGACATCGCCGGCGATGTGGACATGGAGATGCAGCCGATGATGGGTGGCGAGGATTTCAGCTACATGCTGCTGGAACGCCCCGGCGCCTATATCTTCGTCGGCAATGGCGATTCCGCGATGGTCCACCATCCGGCCTATAATTTCGACGACAACGCCATCCCGGCCGGATCCAGCTGGTATGCCGGCATGGTCGAAAGCCGGATGCCCGCCGCCTGAATCGTCGCGCGCGGCAGGCCATGTCGCAGCACCGCCGGCCGAGGTCGGAAACACGATGGTCATGGCACGCCGTTCGGTCGAAATGCGGGGGCGGGCGGCGAAGATCGACCCGCCCTGACAAGTTGAAGGGACGGATCCGACATGAACAGCTATACCCTGCGCGTCACCTGCGCCTCGACCCGCGGGATCGTCGCCGCGATCTCGGGCTTTCTGGCGCAGCATGATTGCAACATCACCGACAGCGCGCAGTTCGACGATGCCGAGACCGGCAATTTCTTCATGCGGATGAGCTTTCGGTCCGAAGGTGGGGCGACGCTGGACGGACTTCAGGCCGATTTCGCGCCGATTGCGGGGAAATTCGGCATGGAGATCGAGATCAGCGACGATGCGGTCAAGAAGAAGGTGCTGATCATGGTCAGCCGCTTCGGCCATTGCCTGAACGACCTTCTCTATCGCTGGCGGATCGGCGCGCTGCCCATCGACATCGTCGGTGTGGTTTCGAACCACCACGAATATCAGAAGGTCGTCGTCAATCACGACATCCCTTTCCACATGATCCGCGTGACCGCCCAGAACAAGCCCGAGGCCGAGGCCCGGCAGTTGGAGATAATCGAGGAAACCGGGGCCGAACTGATCGTCCTGGCGCGCTACATGCAGGTCCTGTCGGATGCGATGTGCCACAAGATGTCGGGGCGGATCATCAACATCCACCATTCCTTCCTGCCCAGTTTCAAGGGGGCGAATCCCTACAAGCAGGCTTATGAGCGCGGCGTGAAGCTGATCGGGGCGACCTCGCACTACGTCACCGCAGATCTGGACGAGGGCCCGATCATCGAACAGGACACGGTGCGCGTCACCCATGCCCAGAGCCCGGGCGATTATGTCAGTCTCGGTCGCGATGTGGAAAGCCAGGTCCTGTCGCGCGCGGTCCATGCCCACATCCACGGCCGCGTGTTCGTGAATGGCGCGAAAACGGTCGTCTTCCCCGCCTCGCCAGGCAGCTATGTCTCGGAGCGGATGGGCTGAGCAATCAACACGGCCATGGTGCAGGTCCGAACCGGCGGCGGGGGGCTTCGCGCCCCCCGGCCGCGCGTCCCGCGCGGCTCCCCCCGCGGGATATTTGGACCAAGGCAAGGCAGGTTGACGATTTTTTTACAGATTCCAGGTTATTCACCGAATGCGGTACAGGCGGGGACGCCGATGACCGTCCAAGGCAAAGCGCCCCGTTTCCTGATGGAAGCGGGGCGTCATCGACTTTGCCTTGGCAGAAATATCCCGGGGGAGCCCCGGAGGGGCGGGGGCAGCGCCCCTTTTTCCCGCCGGCTATTGCGGAAGCTCGGCGGTTATTCCTTCGACAAAGAAATCCATACCCGACAATTCCTCGTCCGTCGCCGTCTCGCCGTCGGCCAGCCATGCACTGCCATCGGCCTTGTTCAGCGGACCGGTGAAGGGATGGTATTCGCCCGAGGCGATCTTGTCCTTCAGCGCCAGCGCCTCCTGCTTGACCTCGGCCGGCACGGCATCGGTGATTTCGCCGATCTCGACCTCGCCATCGCCGATTCCCGCCCAGGTCGCCGTTGATTCCCAGGTCCCGTCCAGCATCGCGCCGACCCGTTCGATGTAGTAGGGCGCCCAGTTGTCGATGATCGACGAGACCCTGGGAGTCGGCTTGAAATTCGCCATGTCGCTGGCCTGTCCGAAGCCGATCGCCCCCGCTTCCTGCGCCTTGGCCAGAGGTGCGGTGGAATCGGTATGCTGCAGGATCACGTCCACGCCTTCGGCGATCAGGGCTGCTGCGGCGTCGGCTTCTTTGGCGGGATCGAACCAGCTATAGGCCCAGACCACCTTGATTTCGACATCCGGATTGACCTTTCTGGCGTGGATATAGGACGAGTTGATGCCCTGGACCACCTCGGGGATCGGGAAGGAACCGATATAGCCGATCTTGTTCGACCTGGTCATCCGCCCCGCGATGGTACCGATCACGGCGCGGCCCTCGTAGAAACGGGCGTCATAGGTAGCGACATTCTCGGCGCGCTTGTAGCCGGTCGCGTGTTCGAATTTCACGTCGGGAAACTTGGCCGCGACATTCATGACCGCGTCCATGTAGCCGAAGCTGGTGGCGAAAATCAGCTTGTTGCCCGCCAGCGCCAGCTGGGTCAGCGCGCGTTCCGCATCGGCACCTTCCGGCACGCTTTCGATGAAGGTGGTTTCGACCTTGTCGCCGTATTCGGCGACCATCGCCTGCCGGGCCTGATCGTGCTGATAGGTCCAGCCGCCGTCACCCACCGGGCCGACATAGATGAAGCCGACCTTCAAAGGTTCGGTCTGGGCCAAGGCGGGCGCGGCCAGGCCGATCGCGGGCAGGGCGGCGACACTGACAAGAAGTTCTCTGCGGTTCATGTTTCCCTCTCTGTTGTCGCGCCGCTTTCAGCGCAGCGCGTGGAAATTCTGGCCGAGCGAGCCGGGGGCGGCCCGTCCCGCGCGGCGGCTGTATTTCTGCCGGGCCGAGATCAGCACCAGCACGATGATCGTGGCAAGATAGGGCGCCATCGACAAAAGCTGAACCGGCACCCGGATGCCCGCCGCCTGCAGGCGCAATTGCAGCACCGTGACGCCGCCGAACAGCCAGGCGCCCGCCAGCACGCCGGGCGCGGTCCAGTTCGAGAACACCACGATCGCCAGCGCGATCCAGCCGGCGCCCGCGGTCATCCCCTCGGTCCATTGCAGCACCGTGGCGATCGAGATGAAGGCCCCGCCGACGCCCGCCATGGCGCCGCCGAAACCGATCGCCGCAATGCGGATCGCGTGCACCGGATAGCCAAGGGCGTGGGCCGCGTCGTGGTTTTCGCCCACCCCGCGCAGAATCAGGCCCGTCCGCGAGCGGTTCAGGAACCACCAGACCAGCGGCACCATCACAAGCCCCAGCCAGACGATCCAGTTGATGCGAAGCGGTCCGGGCATCATGGCGGGGGCCTTGATCCCCTCCAGCGGCTTGCCGAACAGCGCCGCGAGGCCCAGGCCGAAAAGCGTCAGCGCAAGACCCGAGGCGACCTGATTGGCCAGCAGGATTTGCGTCAGAGCCGCGAACAGCATCGCGATCGCGGCCCCTGCCAGCGCCGCCGCCAGAAAGCCCGCGAAAGGACTGCCGGTCACATAGGCCGCGGCAAAGCCCGCCAGTGCGCCGGTGATCATCATCCCCTCGACACCCAGGTTCAGAACGCCGGCGCGTTCCACCACCAACTCGCCAAGGGCGGCAAAGAGGATCGGCGTGGCCGCGGCCAGAAGCAGCAGGAAGACCGAAAGCGGGTCGATCATGCGGCGATCCTCCTGGCGATGCGAAAGCGGGTCAGAAGATCGAAACCCAGCAGGAAGAACAGCAGCATTCCCTGAAATACCTGGACCGTGGCGGCGGGCAATTGCAGCGTCAGCTGCGCCAGCTCGCCGCCGATATAGGTCAGTGCCAGCAGCAGGCCCGCCAGCAGGATGCCGACCGGATGCAGCCGGCCCAGAAAGGCCACGATGATCGCCGTGAAACCGTAGCCCGTGCCCAGCTTGTCGGTGATCTGGCCGGCGGGGCCCGCCACCTCGAACAGCCCCGCCATGCCGGCGAAGGCGCCCGAAAGGCCAAGGCAGAAGGCCACCAGCGTTTCGGGTCTGACCCCGGCGAAACGGGCCGCGCGCGGTGCCAGACCTGCGGCGCGGATATGGAAGCCCCGGATGTGACGGCTCATCAGGAACCAGATTGCCAGGACGGCGGCGGCGGAGGCCACGACGCCCCAATGCGCGCCGGTGCCTGCGATCAGTTCGGGGTTCGATGCGGCCGGATATTGCTGCAGGTTGCGCGATCCCGGAAAGCCATAGCCTTCGGGGTTCTTCATCGGCCCGAAGGCCATCCACGCCGCCACGCGCTGCGCCACATAGACCAGCATCAGCGAGACAAGGATTTCCGAGGCGCCGAACCAGTTGCGCAGCAAGGCCGGGATCATGCCCCAGGCCCAACCGCCCAATGCGCCCGCCAGCACCATGGCGGGAAAGATCCACATGCCCTCGGCGGGATAGGCCGCCAGCGCGACCGCCGCGCCGGTGATGCCGCCGATGATGTATTGGCCCTCGGCGCCGATATTCCAGATACCGGCGCGAAAGCCCACCGCCAGCCCCGAGGCGATCAGGATCAGCGGCGCGGCCTTGACCAGCAATTGCGGGCGCGAATAGCCGGCGGCAGGCCCGAACAGCGGATCCCAGAAGATCGTGCGGATCGCGGCAAGCGGGTCGTAACCCATGATCGCGAACAACAGGCCGCCCGCGATCATCGTCGCCAGGACCGCCAGCAGAGGCGTCGCGATCTGCCATGCGGCCGAGGTCTGGTCGCGTGGAACGAGGCGGATCATATCTGCGCGACCTCCATCCCGTGCGCGCCGCCCAGCATCAGGCCGATCTCGTCGAGGTTCAGCCCGGCTGTCGGACGCGGATCGGACAGACGGCCTTCGTTCAGCGCGCAGAAACGGTCGGACAATTCCATCAGTTCGTCGAGATCCTGAGAGATCACGATCACGCCCGCCCCGCCGCGCGCCAGATCCAGCAGCGACTGACGCACCGCGGTGGCGGCGCCGGCATCGACGCCCCATGTCGGCTGATTGACGACCAGAACGCGCGGCGCTTGCAAGACCTCGCGCCCGATGACGAATTTCTGCAAGTTGCCGCCTGACAGGGCGCGCGCGGCGGTAGAAGGCCCCGGCGTGCGCACGTCGAAGTCGCGGATCACCTGTTCGGCATAGGCTCGGGCGGCGGCGCGATCGATCAGGCCCTTGCGGACCAATCCCTTGCGCGGTCCAGCGGTCAGCAGCGTGTTCTCGGTCAGGCTGAAATCGGGCACGGCCGCATGGCCCAGACGATCCTCGGGCGCGGCCAGAAGCCCGGCCCGCCGCCGCGCCTGCGGGGGGGTGGCGCCCAGATCGCGGTCCTCCAGCAGAATCGTGCCCGGCGCGCTGCGAACCTCGCCCGACAGGGCGGCCAGCAATTCCTCCTGCCCGTTTCCGGCGACGCCGCCGATGCCCAGGATCTCGCCCGCGCGCAGGCTGAGAGAGACTGATTTCAGCGCCGTGCCCTCGGCGTTGGGGGCGGGCAGAGACAGGGACTTGACCTCCAGCAGGATCTTGCCCGCCTGCCGCCCGCTGCGGTCGATCGGACGCATCTCGCCGCCGACCATCATCGCGGCCAGTTCGCGGGCGGAATGGGCGCGGGGGTCGCAACTGTCCACGACCTTGCCGCCGCGCAGGATCGTGGCGCGGTCGCAATGGGTGCGGATTTCTTCCAGCTTGTGGCTGATATACAGGATCGCGGTGCCTCGATCGGCCAGCTTGCGCAGGGTGGCGAACAGCAATTCGGCCTCTTGCGGGGTCAGGACGCTGGTCGGTTCGTCCATGATCAGCAGGCGCGGATCCTGCAACAGGCATCGGATGATCTCGACCCGCTGACGTTCGCCCGCCGACAGCGTGACGATGCGGCGCGCAGGGTTCAGCGGCAGGCCGAAATCCTGGCTGACCTGCCGGATCCGGGCCGACAATTCCCGCCGGGGCGGCGGATATTCCATGCCGAGCGCGATGTTTTCGGCCACCGTCAGCGCGTCGAACAGGCTGAAATGCTGAAACACCATTGCGACCCCGGCCGCGCGCGCGGCACGGGGATCGGCGGGATGGTGGTGTGCACCGTGCAGCGTCATACGGCCGTCATCGGGCTTCACCAGGCCGTAGATCATCTTGACCAGGGTCGATTTTCCCGCGCCGTTCTCGCCCAGCAGCGCGTGGATCTGGCCCGCCTCGACCGCGAAGGACACGTCGTCATTGGCGCGCACACCGGGATAGGACTTTCCGACCCCTTCGGCCCGGAACACCGCCGCCTCTGCCGTCAAATTTGCCCCTCCGGTCAAAATCTTCGTCCTGTCTAGCGCGCCCGCGCCGCCTTCGGCAATTGCGCTGTTTGGTCAGGCTGCGATAACGTCGCGACCATGGCGACGAAATCCCCCCGATTCATTCATCTGCGCACACATTCCGAGCATTCCCTGCTGGAAGGCGCGGTTCCCGTAGGCAAACTGGCCACGCTTGCCGCCGAAGCAGGCATGCCTGCGGTCGCGCTGACCGACACCAACGCGATGTTCGCCGCGCTGGAATTCAGCGTCAAGGCGATGGAGAAGGGCATCCAGCCGATCATCGGCTGCCAGATGACACTGCGCCTGCCCGAGACCCTGGCAAGCGTGTCCGCCCCGGTCGTGCTGCTGGCGCAGAACCGGCAGGGCTGGCTGAACCTGATGGCGCTGTCCTCGTGTCTCTATCTGCGCACGGATGGCAGCCTGCCGCATGTCACGCTGGAGGAGGTCTGCGCCCATGCCCAGGGGTTGATCTGCCTGTCGGGCGGCCCGACGGGGCCGCTGGGTCTGTTGATCGCGCTAGGTCAGACCGACAAGGCCGCATTGCTTGCGGATCGCCTTGGCTCGGCCTTTCCGACCCGACTCTATGTCGAATTGCAGCGCCATCCGGCCGAGAACGGCAAGTTGCCGGAGGCCGAGGCCGTGTCGGAAGGCGGACTGATCGAGCTTGCCTATGCTAAGGAATTGCCGCTGGTCGCCACGAACGACGTCTATTTCCCCAGGCCCGAAATGTTCGAGGCCCATGACGCGCTGATCTGCATCGCCGAAAAGGCCTATGTCGATCAGTCCCAGCCCCGCCGCCGCCTGACGCCGCAGCACTATTTCAAGTCGCCCGAGGAAATGGCGGTCCTGTTCGCCGACCTGCCCGAGGCGCTGGACAATAGCGTCGAGATCGCCCGCCGCTGCGCGTTCGCGGTCGAAAGGCACAAGCCGATCCTGCCCAGATTCGCCGATGACGAGGTCGCCGAGCTGCGGCGGCAGGCCGAGGAAGGTCTCGCGGCGCGGCTGAAGGTCATCCCCCATGCAGTGCCGGTCGAGGATTACGAAAAGCGGCTGGATTTCGAGTTGGGCATCATCGAGCAGATGGGCTTTCCGGGCTATTTCCTGATCGTCGCCGATTTCATCCAGTGGGCCAAGGACCACGACATCCCGGTGGGACCGGGGCGCGGCTCGGGGGCGGGGTCGCTTGTTGCCTATGCCCTGACCATCACCGATCTGGATCCGCTGCGCTACAACCTCTTGTTCGAACGCTTCCTGAACCCCGAACGGGTCAGCATGCCGGATTTCGACATCGATTTCTGCATGGATCGCCGCGAAGAGGTGATCCGCTATGTGCAGGAGAAATACGGCAAGGAAAAGGTTGGCCAGATCATCACCTTCGGCGCGCTGCTGTCCAAGGCAGCGGTGCGCGATGTCGGCCGTGTTCTGCAGCTGCCCTTCATGCAGGTGGATCGCCTGTCCAAGATGATCCCGGTCGAAGGGGTGAAGCCCGTCAGCATCACCCGGGCGCGGGCCGAAGAACCGCGCCTGCGCGAGGCCGCCCGCGAAGAGGTGATCGCCCGGCTGCTGGACTATGCCGAAAAGATCGAGGGGCTGTATCGCAACGCCTCGACCCACGCGGCGGGGGTGGTGATCGGGGACCGGCCGCTGGACCGGCTGGTGCCCTTGTATCGCGATCCCGGATCGGACATGCCGGCGACGCAGTTCAACATGAAATGGGTGGAACAGGCCGGGCTGGTCAAGTTCGACTTTCTGGGCCTGAAGACGCTGACCGTGATCCAGAACGCGGTCGATCTGATCAATGCCGGCGGGCGGCCCCTGCATGTCACAGCCGATGGCCGCGAATTGTATCGGCCGCCCGAGGGTGCCGAGAACCAGATCAACGCCATCCCGCTGGACGACCAGGCCAGCTATGATCTTTTCGCCAGTGCCCGCACGGTCGCGGTGTTCCAGGTGGAAAGCAGCGGCATGATGGATGCGCTGCGCCGGATGAAGCCCACCTGCATCGAGGATATCGTGGCCCTCGTGGCCCTGTATCGTCCCGGCCCGATGGAGAACATCCCGACCTATTGCGAGGTCAAGAACGGCGCGCGCGCGCTGGAATCGATCCATCCCAGCATCGACCATATCCTGGCCGAGACGCAGGGCATCATCGTCTATCAGGAACAGGTGATGCAGATCGCGCAGGTCATGGCCGGCTACAGCCTTGGCGGGGCCGATCTGCTGCGCCGCGCCATGGGCAAGAAGATCGCCGCCGAAATGGCCAAGGAACGTCCGAAATTCATCAAGGGCAGCATCGAGAACGGCGTGCCCGAAAAGAAGGCCGGCGAAGTTTTCGACCTGCTCGAGAAGTTCGCCAATTACGGCTTCAACAAATCACACGCGGCCGCCTATGCCGTGGTCAGCTATCAGACCGCCTGGCTGAAGGCGAACCATCCGGTCGAATTCATGGCCGCGGTGATGAACTGCGACATCCACCTGACCGACAAGCTGGCCATCTACAAACGCGAATGCGACCGGATGGGAATCGCGATCTTGGCCCCCTGCGTCAACCGCTCGGCACCGAAATTCACCGTGGGCGAAGGCCGCATCCATTATGCGCTTGGGGCGTTGAAGGGCGTCGGCATCGAGGCGATGCGACTGGTCCACGAGGCGCGCGGCGACAGACCCTTTGCCGATATCCATGATTTTGCCCGCCGCGTGGACATGAAGCGCGTGGGCAAGCGCCCGCTGGAGATGCTGGCCCGCGCCGGCGCGTTCGATACGCTGGACGATAACCGCGCGAGGGTCCTGAAATCTCTGGACAGCCTGGTCGCGTGGTCGGCGGCGGTTCAGGAACAGGCGGCGTCCAGCCAATCCTCGCTGTTCGGCGGCGGCGAGGATCTGCCGCCGCCGCGTGCGGCGATCGAGCAGGTCTGGCTGCCGACCGAGAAGCTGGGCGAGGAACATCGCGCCATCGGCTTTTACCTGTCCGGGCATCCGCTGGACGATTACCTGCCCGCGCTGAAGCGCAAGAACGTGATGACGCTGGCCCAGATCAGCGCCGAGGCGGCAGGCGGCCCGATGGTGGCCAGCATCGCCGGCACCGTGGCCGCGCGGATGGAACGCAAGTCGGCCAAGGGCACGCCCTACGCCTTTGTCAGCCTGTCCGATCCGACCGGGCTTTACGAGGTGACGGTGTTCTCGGACCTGCTGAACGCCTCGCGCGATCGGCTGGAACCGGGCGAGAATGTCGTGTTGCAGGTCAAGGTCGAACCCTCGGGCGAGCAGGTCAAGATGCTGGCCAATTCCGTCACCCGGCTGGAGGACGCGGTGGCCGATGCAGGCGCCGGCAGCCTTGCGGTCGAGATGCAGGGCGCCGACGCGATTCCGCGCCTGGCCGAGGTTCTGGGTCGGATCCGCACTGAAATCGTGGTTTCGGCGCGATCTCGCGGGCCAATTCTGCTGCGTCTGCGCGAAGGCGATGAACTGATCGAGATCGAGGTGGCCGATGATGCGCCTCTGACCACGCCCGCGCGGCAGGCGTTGCGCGCCGTGCCGGGGGTGCTGGAGGTCAGCGAGGAATAGGGCGAGCGCGGCCTATTCTCTCAGGTCGCGTTCGGTGTTGTCCAGATCGGCGTCGCCGTCCATCAGGCTGCGATCGGCGGAATCGCCGAAGGTGGCCCAGTGCATGTCCTCGCCCGGATAGGGCAACTCATCGGGGCGCCAGGTCAGGTGCATGTTGGTCTTGGCGATCATCAGCCCGGTTATCGGCGCGGTCAGGAACAGAAACAGCACGATCAGGAATTCGTGCCAGCTGGCACGTTCGCCGAAAAAGCCGAACCAGAGCAGCGATGCGATCATGATGCCACCCACGCCAAGCGTTGCGGCCTTGGTCGGTGCATGAAGCCGGGTCATCTGATCGGGCAGCTTCACCAGCCCGTAGGATCCCACAAGACCGAAAGCACCGCCGATGACCAGCATCGCCGAGATCAGGATCTCTCCAGCAAGGTCCATCGCATTTTCCCTTTCATTCGATCAGGTCGCCGCGCAGCAGGAATTTTGCATAGGCCACGGTCGAGATGAAGCCGACCATGGCGAACAGCAGCATGATCTCGAAATACATCGTCGTGTCGTGCAGGATGCCGAACAGGGCGGTCAGCGCGATCATGTTGATCGCCATCGTGTCCAGCGCCAGAACCCGATCGCCGACTCCGGGCGCGAAAACAACGCGGTAGAGGCAGAACAACTGGCCGATGCCGAAACAGGCGAAGGCGAAATAAAGCGCGTAGAGGATCATTCGAAGATCTCCTTCAGGCGGGCTTCGTAGCGCGTCTTGATCTCGTCGATCACCTCTTGCGGTTCGGGAGCGTGCAGGCAATGGACCAGCAGCGCATGGCCGTTCTGCGACAGGTCCGAACTGACCGTCCCCGGTGTCAGCGTGATGGTGCTGGCCAGAACCGTGATCGCCTCGGGCGATCGCAACTCCAGCGGAATGGTGATCCAGGCGGGTTGCAGGTTGCGGTTGGGCTTGAACAGCACGATCAGCGCCACATCGATATTGGCCCTGATGATATCGTGGACGACAATCGTGACATAGACGAGGATCTTGCCCGGATGGCGCAGCCGGGCACGGGCGGGCCAGTAGGGTTCGGTCAGCGCCGGGATCGCGATGCTGAGGATCACCGCAAAGACCAGCGAACCCCAGGCGAACCGGTTGACCAGCAACATCCAGACGATGACCAGCATCGCCGAAAGATAGGGATGAGGAAACAGGCGCCGGATCATTTCGCACCCTCCTGCTGGCGCAGCACCGATTCGTAGTAGAGCGTCGGGTTGGTCAGTTGATCGGCCGTCCGTTGCAGATAATCGGTCAGCGGCCCGGCGAAGACGGTCAGCACCACCATACCGGCCAGCAGCGCGCCGGTCGCGGTGAAGGACAGCCATGGCGCTGCCGAATCGCCGACATCCTGGATCGGTTCGTCGGTTTCCAGCTTCGTCGGGATCGGTCCGGGCGCGGGGCGCTGACCTTCGTCGCTGTCGTTGCCCGGCTCGGGGTCCATCTCGTGCGACTTCCAGAACAGGATCGAGCCTGCCCGCCCAAAGCCCACCAGCGCGATCAGCGAGGTCACGAGAATCGTGGCCCAGATGCCATCGCGCCAGGGGTCGTCGGCGGTGGCGTCGAGGATCATCAGCTTGCCCAGAAAGCCGGACAGCGGCGGCAGCCCCACGACCGCAATGCCGGTCGCGAAGAACAGGGCCGAGATCAGGCCGGTATTGCCGATGGCCGGCCTGAGCCGCAGCCAGAAATCACCGCCGCGGCGCGCCGCGACCAGATCCACGACAAGAAACAGCGCCGCCGCCGACAGGGTGGAATGGATCATGTAATACAACCCCGCCGTCAGCCCCTGCGCATCGAACCGCGCGACCGAGATCATCAGCGTCCCGATCGAGGCGATGGCCGCGAAGGCCGCCAGACGCGCCAGGCTGCGGGTGCCCATCACCCCCAGTTGCCCCAGGGTCAGCGTGATCAGGGCGGCGGGCAGGATCAGGTCGGTGGCGATGGTCTCGATCACCGAATCCTGCGGAAAGACCAGCGTGAAGAAGCGGATGATCGCATAGACCCCGACCTTGGACATGATGGCAAACAGCGCGGCCACCGGACCCGGCGCGTTGGCATAGGTCGAGGGCAGCCAGAAGTGCAGCGGCACGATGGCTGCCTTGATGGCAAAGACCAGCAGCAGCAGCACCGCGCCGGTGCGCAGAAGCGCCGTGTCCTCGGTCGGCATCCGTGCCACGCGCTCGGCCATGTCGGCCATGTTCAGGGTTCCGGTGACGGCATAGAGACAGCCGAGCGCGGCCAGGAACAGCGCCGATCCGGCAAGGTTGTAGCTGATGTATTGCACGCCCGCGCGCAGCCGCATCGGGCCGCCTCCGTGAATCATCAGCCCGTAGCTGGCGATCAGCAGCACCTCGAAGAACACGAACAGGTTGAAGGCGTCCCCGGTCAGAAAGGCGCCGTTCAGACCCATCAGCTGAAACTGCCACAGCGAATGGAAATGCCAACCCTTGCGGTCCCAGCCCGATCCGATGCCGTAAAGCTGCACCGTCACCGCCAGGATCGCCGTCAGCAGCAGCATCAGCGCCGACAGCCGGTCCAGCATCAGCACGATGCCGAAGGGCGCGGGCCAGTTGCCCAGGCGATAGACGAGAACGTCGCCCTCGACGGCCATCATGTGCAGCTTGATCGCGACCAGCAGCGTCAGAAGACTGCCGATCACGCCGAAGACCCGCTGTTGCAACAGATCGTGGCGCATCCACAGCACCATCAGCGGGCCCATCAGGGCCGGCACCAGAACGGGGGCGATCAGCCAGTTATTCATGCTTTCTCGTCCTCGTTCGCCGTCTCGTCCACAGTCTTCAGCGGCGGCATGATCCGGTCGGACTCGGGCATGTTGACGCGGTCGTCGCCGCCCTCGATGAAGGCGCCCAGCGACATCATCACCACGACGGCGGTCATCCCGAAGCTGATGACGATGGCCGTCAGCACCAGCGCCTGCGGCAAGGGATCGGTGTAGTCGGCCGGCGAAATGTTGTCGTGGCTGCTCAGGATCGGCGGCATGTTGACGACCAGCCGGCCGGTGACGAACAGGAATGCATTGATCGCGTAGGTCAGCATCGTCATGCCCAGAACGACGGCGAAGGTGCGCAGGCGCAGGATCAGGTAGACGCCTGCGGCGGTTATCGCGCCGATCGCGGTGGCCACGAGAAGTTCCATCTACTTCGCCCCCTCCGGCTGATCCTCGCTGAGGTCTATGTCCATCGGTTTCGTGTTCACCTTCTCGCCCGCCTGGCGCGCGATCCGTGACAGCGAGTTCAACGCCAGCATCACCGCCCCCACGACCGAAAGGAACACGCCCAGATCAAACCCGATGGCCGAGGACAGTCCGATTTTTTCCAGGAATGGCAGCTTGATATAGCCATAGGCCGAGGTCAGGAAGGGCCGGCCGTTGAACCAGGCGCCGATGCCCGTGGCGCCCGCCGCGACCACCCCCGCCCCGATCAGCGCGTGATAGGGCAGGGTCTGGCGTTCCTGCGCCCAGGCATAGCCCGAGGCCATGTATTGCATCAGCAGGGCGATGGCGACGACGAGACCGGCGATAAAGCCGCCGCCGGGCTGGTTGTGGCCGCGCAGGAAGATATAGATGCCGACGACCAGCGTGATCGGCAGCAGCACCCGCGTCGCGATCACCAGCATCAGCGGGTGGCGGTCACCGGCGCGGCGCTGATCATAGGTCCAGTTGCGCAGGCGCTTGGCGGATTTGCCCTGAAGCAGGGTCTGGGTCAGCGCGAAGATGGCCAGTGCCGCGATCCCCAGGACGGTGATCTCGCCGAAGGTGTCATAGCCGCGGAAATCCACCAGGATCACGTTGACCACATTGGTGCCGCCGGCCTTCTCGTAGCTGTTTTCCAGCATGTAGCCCGAGATCGGGTCAAAGGCGAAGTCGCGGCGCAGGACGGCATAGGTCAGCCCGCCAAAGCCAACGCCCGCCAGCGTCGCAACAAAGGCATCCCAGCCGCGCTGCGTTGCGCCGGATTCGACCAATGTGCGCTTTGGCAGGAAGTTCAGCACCAGCAGCAGCAGGATGACCGTCACCACCTCGACCGAGATTTGCGTCAGGGCAAGGTCGGGCGCCGAGAAATAGGCGAAAAAGGCCGAAGTCATCAGCCCGACGATGCCGACCAGAACCAGCGCCAGGACGCGGACCCGGTGGAACGTGACCATCAGCCCGGTCGCCACCATCGCCAGCACCCAGCCGATCGCGGGGACCAGCTTGATGGGCAGCATGTCGCGCGTCGCCGGACCGGCTGCGCCCGTATACCAGGCCAGCGTGCCGGCAAACAGCGTGGTCAGGGTAAAGGCCGCCAGCGCGCGCGGCATTGCGCCATTGGTCATGTTGTCGGTAAAGCCCCGCGCCGCGAAGACCAGGCGCAGAAGCAGCCAGTCGTAGATGGTCTTGGCCTCGGGCCGCGGCGCGGCGTTCCAGGCCGCAAGCAGGGGGCGGTGCAGGCCCAGCAGAACCACGGCGCCCAGGACTGCGATCGTGGACATGATCAACGCCGCGTTCACGCCATGCCACAGATAGATGTCGGAACTTTGTGCCTCGCCCGTCACCGCGGCGGCCGAGGCATCGACCAGCCAGCCCGCCATGGTGTTGGGAAACAAACCGATCAGAATGACCAGCAAGGCCAGAAGCGCGGGCCAGGAATAGAGGCCGAATCCCGGATCGTGCGGGCGATGCGGATAATCGTCGCGTTCCTGGCCGAAGAACGTGTGGACAATGAAGCGCAGCGAATAACCCACCGAGAACAGCGCCGCGACGGTGCCCACGATCATGAAGGTCTGCCGCGCGATTTCAAGGTCGCTCAGCTCGGCCAGCATCATCTCTTTTGACAGAAAGCCGTTCAGCGGCGGAATGCCGGCCAGCGACAGCGCCGCGATGGTGCCGATGGCAAAGGTGATCGGCATCAGCCTGCGCAGCCCGCCCAGCCGCCTGATGGAGCGGGTGCCGGTTTCGTGGTCGATGATGCCGGCGGTCATGAAAAGCGACGCCTTGAAGGTCGCATGGTTGATGATGTGGAAGACGGCGGCTATCGCGGCCTCTTCCGTTCCGAAGCCCAGCAGCATCGTGATCAGGCCCAGTTGGCTGACCGTAGAATGGGCCAGCAGCGCCTTCAGATCGTCCTTGAACACCGCGATCACGGCCCCCACCGTCATCGTGATCAGCCCGGTCGTGGCCACGATCCAGAACCATTCCTCCGTGCCTGCCAGCACCGGCCACAGCCGCGCCATCAGGAACAGCCCGGCCTTCACCATCGTCGCGCTGTGAAGATAGGCGCTGACGGGGGTCGGGGCGGCCATCGCGTGCGGCAGCCAGAAATGAAACGGGAATTGCGCGGATTTCGTGAAAGCGCCGATCAGGATCAGGATCAGCATCGGCAGATAATAGGGACTGGCCTGGATGGCGTCCTTCCGTGTCAGGATATCGCCGATGTCATAGCTGCCGGCAACCTGGCCCAGGATCAGCATCCCCGCAATCAGCGCAAGCCCGCCCATGCCGGTCACGGCCAGCGCCATCCGCGCGCCCTGCCGTCCCTCGGGCAGGTGCCGCCAATAGCCGATCAGCAGGAACGAGGACAGCGAAGTCAGTTCCCAGAAGATCAGCAGCAGAAGGATGTTGTCCGACAACACGATGCCGATCATCGCGCCCTGGAACAGCATCAGATAGGTGTAGAATTTGCCGATCGAATCCTGTCGCGACAGATAGAAGCGCGCGTATCCGATGATCAGCATCCCGATGCCCAGGATCAGGATGCCGAACAGCAGCGACAGCCCGTCGATGCGGAAATTCGCGTTCAGCTGGATCAGCGGCAGCCATTCGAACCGGGCGGTGATCACCTCGCCGCGCAGGATCGCGGGAATATGCAGCACGAGGCCGATCAGCGCAATCAGCGTGGTGGTGCCGCAGGCCGTGGCGGCGACGCTGCGGCCGGACCGGATCAGCAGGCCGGGCAGCAGGGCCCCGATGAAAGGCAGCAGGGCGATGAGGGCTGGCGACATGTGTCCTGGGCTTCCTGTTGGCGCGTATGATCTTTTCGCTGCTTGACCTTTGTGTTTCCAATCATCGCAGTGGAGTCAAGCAAATGACCGGACCCGGACGCTTGCCCCTAGGCGATGTTCGCCTTTCGTGCTAACGCTGTGGAAAACCGGAAGGGGCGGACATGCGGGTTCTGGGGATCGATCCCGGATTGAGGAATACGGGCTGGGGCGTGATCGTCGTGGACGGGCCGCGGCTGCGGCATGTGGCGAATGGCGTGATCCATTCGTCCGCGGACAAATCCACGCGCGATCTGGCCGCGAGGCTGTCGGTCCTGTTCCGCGGCCTCTGCGCGGTCATCGCCGAACACGCCCCCGATGCGGCGGCGGTCGAACAGACCTTTGTCAACAAGGACGCAAGCGGAACCCTGAAGCTGGGGCAGGCGCGGGGCATCGCGCTGCTGGCCCCGGCGGAAGCGGGTCTGGCAGTGGGGGAATACGCGCCGAATGCGGTGAAGAAGACGGTTGTCGGCGTGGGCCATGCAGGCAAGGAACAGGTTCAGCACATGGTACGGGTGCAACTGCCCGGTGTGGCCTTCGCGGGACCAGACGCGGCCGATGCGCTGGCCATCGCCATCTGCCACGCACATCACCTTCAGGGCCGGGTGCTGCGGATCGCGAGCCCGCGGCAGGGTGTCGCATGATCGGCCGCATCGCCGGGATCATCCTGCACCGCGGTCGCGATCATGTCCTGATCGACGTGCGGGGTGTAGGCTACATCGTTCATGTCAGCGAACGGACGGCGGCCGCCCTGCCGCCCGCGGGACAGGCGGCGGCGCTTTATACCGACCTTCTGGTGCGCGAGGATTTGCTGCAATTGTTCGGCTTTCCGACGCTGCTGGAAAAGGAATGGCACCGGCTGCTGACCAGCGTGCAGGGCGTGGGCGCCAAGGTTTCACTGACGGTTCTGGGCACGCTGGGCGCCGAGGGGCTGGGCCGCGCCATCGCCCTTGGCGACTGGGCGGCGGTGCGCAGGGCGCAGGGCGTGGGGCCGAAACTGGCGCAACGGGTGGTGCTGGAACTGAAGGACAAGGCGCCCGGCGTGATGGCGCTTGGCGGCGATCTGACCGTCGACGCGGGAACCGGCGCGGGCGATGCGGAGGAACCGGGCATCGAACCCGGTCCCTCCGCCGCCGCTGCACCGGGCACGGGGCCCGGCGGGGCGGCGCGCCCGCCCGCCAGCGGCGCGCAATCGGCCGGCGAGGCGCTGTCGGCGCTGACCAATCTGGGTTACGCTTCCTCCGAGGCGGCGGCGGCCGTGGCCGAGGCGCAGGCGCGCGATCCCGAGGCCGCGACGCCCGGCTTGATCCGCGCGGCCCTGCGGTCGCTGGCACCGAAAGGATAGGGCATGATCGGAAACCTGCGGACCTTCCTGCTGATGGCGGCAATGACCGCCATCGTCATGGGGCTGGGCTGGATGCTGGGCGGATCGGGCGGTGCGCTCTTCGCGCTGGTCCTGGCGGGTGCGGGCAACCTTTTCGCCTGGTGGAACAGCGACAGGATGGTCCTGCGCCAACAGGGCGCCGTGCAGCTTGGTCCAGGCCAGGCGTCCGAACTGCATGCGATGGTCGCCGATCTTGCGCAGCGCGCAGGCCTGCCGATGCCCAAAGTCTATCTGCTGCCGACCGAACAGCCCAACGCCTTTGCCACCGGCCGCAATCCCGAGAACGCCGCCATCGCGGTGACGCAGGGTTTGCTGCGCAGCCTGAGCCGTGACGAACTGGCCGGTGTCATCGCTCATGAACTGGCCCATGTCAGGAATCGTGACACGCTGATCATGACCGTGACCGCGACCATGGCCGGCGCGATCGCGATGATGGGCAATTTCCTGCTGTTCACCGGGGGCCGCGAGGGTCGCGGCGGCGGTCTTGGGGCGATCCTCGCCATGCTGCTGGCGCCTGTCGCCGCGATGCTGGTGCAGATGGCAATCTCGCGTACACGCGAATACGAGGCCGACCGCGCCGGTGCCCGGATCTGCGGCCGACCCGACGCGCTGGCCTCGGCGCTGGCCAAGATCGCGCAGATGGCGGGCCGCAGCACGAATGTCCCGGCCGAAAGGAACCCGGCCGCGGCCTCGATGTTCATCATCAACCCGCTGCGCGGATTGCGCATGGACCGTCTTTTCGCCACCCATCCGCCGACCGAGGACCGTATCGCGCGGCTTCGCGCGATGGAGGGCGAGACGCCGCCCTCGCGCATTCCGGTGACCGGGCGGCGGGACGCCGGCCCCTGGGGACGCGGATGATCCGGTCCGATCCCAACCTGCGTCCCGAACCGCTGGAAGGCGAATCGGAAGATCGTGCCCTGCGCCCGCAGGCCCTGACCGATTTCGTCGGACAGGCCGATGCGCGGGCAAACCTGCGCGTTTTCATCGACAGCGCGAAGATGCGCGGCAAGGCGATGGACCATACCCTGTTCTTCGGTCCTCCGGGGCTGGGCAAGACGACGCTGGCGCAGATCATGGCCCGCGAACTGGGCGTGAATTTCCGCATGACCTCGGGGCCGGTGCTGGCGCGCGCGGGCGATCTGGCGGCGATCCTGACCAATCTGGAAGCGCGCGACGTGCTGTTCATCGACGAGATCCACCGCATGAATCCGGTCGTCGAGGAGGTCCTGTATCCGGCGATGGAGGATTTCGAACTGGATCTGGTGATCGGCGAAGGCCCGGCCGCGCGCACCGTCCGCATCGAATTGCAGCCCTTCACGCTGGTTGGCGCCACGACCCGGCTGGGCTTGCTGACGACGCCGCTGCGGGACCGTTTCGGCATTCCGACCCGGCTGCAATTCTACGAGATGGCCGAATTGGACCTGATCGTCCAGCGCGGCGCGCGGTTGCTGGCGATCGAGGCCGATCCCGACGGGACCCTGGAAATCGCCCGCCGCGCCCGGGGCACGCCGCGCATCGCGGGGCGCCTGCTGCGTCGGGTGATCGACTTCGCGCTGGTCGAGGGCGATGGCAGGCTGACCCGGCAGATCGCGGACGCGGCGCTGACAAGGCTGGGCGTGGACGATCTGGGCCTTGACGGGGCGGACCGTCGCTATCTGACGCTGATGGCCGAACATTATGCGGGCGGGCCGGTCGGCGTCGAGACATTGTCGGCCGCGCTGTCGGAAAGCCGCGATGCCATCGAGGAGGTGATCGAGCCCTATCTGCTGCAACAGGGGCTGATCGCGCGCACGCCCCGGGGACGGCAACTGGCGGCGCGGGCCTGGCGTCATCTGGGGCTGGATGCGCCGAAGGCGGCTAGGCAGGGCGGGCTTTTTCATGACTGAGTTCGAGAACCGGATCCGCGACAGTTTCTCGCGGCAGACGATGATGCAGACCCTTGGCGCGCGGCTGCAGAGGATTGCCGAGGGGCGGGTCGCGATCGAGGCGCCGATCCTGCCCGGCGCGCTTCAGCAGCAAGGCGCGGGCCATGCCGGGCTGGCCTTCTCGATCGGCGATTCGGCGGCGGGCTATTCGGCGCTGACCCTGATGCCGGCGGACCGCGAGGTGATGACGGTCGAGATGAAGATCAACCTGATGTCACCGGCCCTGGGTCAGCGGCTGCTGGCAGAGGGACGGGTGATCCGGGCCGGACGGCGGATCATGGTCGTGGCGGCCGATATCTGGGCTGAAACCGGCACGGCGCGAAAGCATGTTGCGGTGTTGCAGGGCACGATGATTCCCGTCTAGCAGCCTGGCGCGCAGCGGCGTGCCGGGCCGGGTATTTTTGCAACGAAGAAGCCTGCGGCCCGGCATCTCCGATCAGGGTGTCAGCCCTTCCGGGTCGGGCAGGCCGTTCGCGCGCGCGGTCGCCGTCAGCGTATTGGCCAGAAGGCAGGCGATGGTCATCGGACCGACACCGCCCGGAACCGGCGTGATCGCGGCGGCGACATTGCGCGCCGCCGCGAAATCCACATCGCCGACCAGGCCGTCATCGGAGCGGTTGATGCCAACATCGATGATCGTCGCGCCGGGTTTGATCCAGTCGCCCTTGATGAAATGCGGCCGGCCCACGGCGGCGATCAGGATATCGGCCTGACGGCAGAGCACCGGCAGATCACGGGTGCGGGAATGGGCGATGGTGACTGTGGCGCTGTCGCGCAGCAACAATTGCGCCATCGGCTTGCCGACAATGTTGGATCGGCCGATGACCACGGCGTGACGGCCGGACAGGCTGCCCAATCGGTCGCGCAGCAGCATCAGGCAGCCCAGCGGCGTGCAGGGCACCATGGCCTTCTGTCCCGTCGCCAGCCGCCCGGCGTTGAGGATGTGGAACCCGTCCACATCCTTGGCCGGGTCGATCGCGTTGATGATCGCGGCCTCGTTCATGTGACCGGGCAGGGGCAGTTGCACGAGGATTCCGTTTACGGCCGGATCGGTGTTCAGCCGCGCGATCAGCGCCAGAAGGTCGGCCTCGGTCGTCTCGGCTGGCAGCCTGTGTTCGTAGGAATTCATGCCGACCTCGCGGGTCTGCCTGCCTTTGGAACGGACATAGACCTGGCTGGCCGGATCCTCGCCCACCAGCACCACGGCCAGGCCCGGAGTGATGCCGCGATCCGCAAGCGCGGCGACTTCGGCCGTGATGCGGTCGCGCAGGGTGGCGGCGAAGGACTTGCCGTCGATCAGATGGGCGGTCATGGACGGTCTCCGTTGAGGTGGCGTTCTTCCTGGTCGATGGCGGCGTCCACCAGCTGGCGCCAGATTTGCGCGAAAAGTGCGCCGTCCAGTCCCGCATCGGCGGCATTGCGGCGTGCATTTGCGACGACTTCCTCGACCCGCCAGTCGATCCGCGCGGGAAGTCCGCGTTCCGCCTTGATCCGAGCGGCGCGGTCGATCAGCGCGCTGCGTTCGGCGAACAATGCGATCAACTGCGCGTCCAGGGCGTCGATTCGGGCGCGCAGGGCGGGCATGTCGGGGATGTCATCGGTGCGGGTCATCTGACCTTGGACATGCACCGGCGGGCAGGCGGGTGCAAGAGCCGCAGGCGCTGCGCGGCTTGGCTCGCTTTGTCACGAAGCCGCCGGCAGCGTGCGGGTCTCGGCCGGGCCTGGCCTGCGCGGGGAAAGGGGTTTCGCGCTGAAGGTCGAAATCAATCACCGGCCTGCCAGATGCCGATCCGGCGGCGAGCCTGCAAAAAAAAACCGGCCCATCATGAGGGCCGGGGGGAATCGTCCTGTTCCTGGTCGAGAATCCTCAGGCCGGGGCGGGATCACCGCCGGGCGCGGGTTTTCCGGCCTTCGGGATCGATGTGACCGAGGGGATCGAGCTTCCCGGCATGTCGTCATCGCCGCCAAGCTGTTCGCCGCGGATGACCTTGCCGATCTCTTCCCCGGTCAGCGTCTCGTATTCCAGCAAGCCCTTGGCGAGACGCTCGTATTCCTCTTCCTTCTCGATCAGGATCCGGCGGGCCTCCTGATAACCTTCCTCGATCAGGGTGCGGACCTCTTCCTCGATCAGTTCCTTGGTCGCGGCCGAGACCGAGAAACCGCCGGTATTGCCGGAATAGCCCTCATGCGCCTCGGCATAGTCGATATTGCCGACCTTGTCCGACATGCCCCACCGCATGACCATGGCCCGGGCCAGTTGACTGGCCTGCTGGATATCGCCGGCGGGGCCGTTCGACACACCATCCTCGCCGTATTTGATGATCTCGGCGGCCTTCCCCGCCATGGTCATGGCCAGTTTCTGCTTGGCCTCGTCCTTGTGGAAATTCAGCCGGTCCATTTCCGGCAGGCTGACCACCATGCCAAGCGCGCCGCCGCGCGGAATGATCGTCGCCTTGTAGACCGGATCGCATTTCGGCAACGACAATCCGACGATGGCGTGACCGGCCTCGTGATAGGCGGTCTTTTCCTTCTGTTCGGGTGTCAGCACCATGCTGCGCCGCTCGACCCCCAGCATCACCTTGTCCTTGGCGCTTTCGAAGTCTTCCATCGACACGAAACGGCGGCCGATGCGGGCAGCGGTCAATGCCGCCTCGTTCACCAGGTTCATCAGGTCGGCGCCGGAAAAGCCGGGCGTGCCACGGGCGATGATGCGCAGATCCACATCGGGGCCGACCGGCACCTTGCGGGCGTGAACCGACAGGATCTTCTCGCGGCCCTTGATGTCGGGGTTCGGAACGTGGATCTGACGGTCGAAGCGGCCCGGACGCAGTAGTGCGGGGTCCAGCACGTCCTTGCGGTTGGTCGCGGCGACGATGATGATTCCTTCATTGGCCTCGAAACCGTCCATCTCGACCAGAAGCTGGTTCAAGGTCTGTTCGCGTTCGTCGTTGCCCCCGCCGATGCCCACGCCGCGGGCGCGGCCCACCGCGTCGATCTCATCGATGAAGACGATGCAGGGCGCGCTTTTCTTGGCCTGTTCGAACATGTCTCGCACGCGGGAGGCGCCGACGCCCACGAACATCTCGACAAAATCCGAACCAGAGATTGTGAAGAACGGCACGCCGGCCTCGCCCGCGATGGCGCGCGCCAGAAGCGTCTTGCCGGTGCCCGGAGGGCCGACAAGCAGCGCGCCTTTCGGGATTTTGCCGCCAAGGCGGCTGAATTTCTGCGGGTTGCGCAGGAATTCGACAATCTCTTCCAGTTCCTCCTTGGCCTCGTCGATGCCTGCCACGTCGTCAAAGGTCACGCGGCCATGTTTTTCGGTCAGAAGCTTGGCGCGCGATTTGCCGAAACCCATCGCGCCGCCTTTGCCACCCCCCTGCATCCGGTTCATGAAGAAGATCCAGACCCCGATCAGCAGGATGAAGGGCAGCCAGACGCCCAGCATCGACATGATGCCCGATTGCTGCTGCTTGACGACCTTCACATTGACGTTCTTGGCGATCAGCTTGTCGGCGATTTCCTCGCCCTGCGGACGCACGGTCGAATATTGCTGGCCGTCGGTGCCGGTGATCACCACGTCCTCGCCATCGATGGTGACGGCGCTGACCTGATCCTTGTCCACCCGCTCGATGAAATCGGAATAGCTGATCTGGCGGCTGTTCATCGTCGACGCCCCGTCGCTGAACAGATTGAACAGCGCAAGGATCATCAGGAACAGGACGACCCAGAAGGCCAGATTGCGTGCGTTGCCCAAGAGGGGTCCTCCGACGGAAATCGATTTTCACTGAAAATAGGGATTATCGGCCGAGGTTCAATGCGCCATGACCAGGGTGCGGAAATCCGCCGCGCCCCGGACCGGGCGGAGACGGAGGGGCGGCGCCGCGCGCAGCAGCGGCGCGGCGATCAGCGCATCGCCCTGACGGACCGCCGGGCTGGCGGCGGCACCATCCCGAGACAGGCCCGACATGCGCCATTTTACCGCCGCCAGTGCATCCATGCCAAGCGCCTCGACGCGCTGGCCGGGGCGCAGCCCCTCGACGTGCCAGCGGCGGTCCCAGATGCCGTCTTCGGTCAGGGGCCTGGCGCGCCGGGCGGCGGCGGGTTCGCGGCCGATCCGCAGATCGTCGCCCGAGGGGTCCAGCAGCGCGCCATCCAGCGTGACCCGGCTGCCATTCGCGACCGCCGCCAGCGCATGCATGGCGGTGGCGCGGCGTGGCGGATAATCGGCCCCCGTCACCCAGCGGCAGGAGGCGACCAGAAGGCGGCGCCGGATCTCGGACGGCGCATCCCCCAGAACGCGGCGCGACAGGATGATGCGGCCATTCGCGATATCGGCGTCCCGTGCGGCCAGAGCCGCGTAATGGGACAAGGCATCGCGGGCCTCGCCGATATGGGCGGCGGCGCGGGCGAGGGCAGGGACGTCCAGCCCCGTCGCCTCTATCGCCTTGCGGATGCGGATGCGTTCGAAATCCTCGTTCTCGTTGCCGGGATCGTCGGCCCATGCAATGCCGCGTCCACGCAGCCAGTCGCGCAGTTCGGCCCGTCCGCAGCCCAGCATCGGGCGCAGCCAGCGCATTCCGAAAGCGTCGCGCCATTCGGTCATCGCCGCCAGTCCGTCGATCCCCGATCCGCGGGCCAGCCTCATCATCAATGTCTCGGCCTGATCGTCGGCGGTATGGCCAAGCGCCACCGCCGAAAGATCGTTTCGGCCCGCCCAGCCGGCCAGCAGCCGCAATCGCGCGTCGCGGGCGCGGGCCATCAGGTTGCCCGCCTCGGTCTCGCGCCGCCACAGAAGCGTGGCGTGTTTCAAGCCCAGAAGACGGGCGCCACGGGCGACCTGCCGGGCCTCTTCGGCGCTTTCGGCGCGCAGCCCGTGATCGACGGTGGCGACCATGATCGTGCGGCCGCGCGCCCATTCGGCCGCGACATGCATCAGCGCGACCGAATCGCCGCCGCCCGACACCGCCAGCCCGATGGCGGGCATGTCGCCCGCCAGTCGGTCCAGCGTGGCGCGGATGCGGGCGGCTGGATCGGCCGCGGCCGATGTCACGGCGCGGGACTCATTGTTGCTGCTCGATCATGTCGGCCATTGCCTCGGGATCGATCTCGACGCTCAGGCCCGGATCGCCGCCGCCCAGATCGTTGGCGCCGCAGGCCAGCCTGGACATGCGGGTTTCTGCCTCGACCGCGGGCGGGGTGCCTGGAAAGCGGGCCGGAATCTCGGCCAGATAAAGACAGGCGGCGGTCGGATCGTCGTTGGCCACGACACGCGCGATGCCCAGCAGGCTTTCGGCCGCCCGCGGGCTTTCGGGATCGGCGGCGAAGCCTTCCAGCCAGGCGGCGGCCGCGCCATGCTCATCGCCCGCGCTGTCCAGCGCCGCGCCACGAAGGAACAGCGCCTCGGCGGTCAACGGCCCGCCGGCATGTTTTTCGGCCACTGCGCCGAACATCTGGGCCGCGCGGGCGAAATCGCCGCTGTTCATGACCTGCCGGGCGGCATCGAAATCGGCCTGCTCGGCCGCCGTGGCGGGCTTGCCCGCCGCGCCTGCGCCGCGATCGGCGGGCGCGGCCGGTGCCAGCGCCGAGGGCGTGCCGGTGCCGCCCTCGCCCTGCGCGTCGGGCGTCATCAGCGCGGACAGATCGCAGGTCTCGTCCATCTCGCAAAGGCGGAATTCCAGATCGTCCATGCGCCGCTTCGATTCGGCCAGCACCCCGTTGATCCGGTTCTGCACCTGTTCGGTCCTGTCGGTCAGCCGCGCCAGGCGCGTTTCCATCGCGTTCATGCGGTCGATGGCCGAATCGCCCCCTGCGGCCCGAAACCCAGCCGCGCCCGACGCGACAAGCTGGGCGCGAAGCGACTGCAGCTCGGCGCGCACCTGGGACAGTTCGGCGCGCAGATCGGCCAGGGTCGGGTCCTGATCCGCCCGGGCGGCAAGCGGCAGCGCCAACAGCACCGCCAGGCCGGCTGCGGCAAGGGTGCGGCGCATCACGAACCGGCCCCGCTGTCGCTGACCACGGTCACGGCGCGCCGGTTCTTGGCATAGCAGGCCTCGTCCGAACAGACCGCGAGCGGACGTTCCTTGCCGAAGCTGACGGTGCGGATGCGGCCGGCCTCGACGCCTTGCGCGATCAGGTATTCCTGAACTGCGCTGGCGCGGCGGGCGCCGAGCGCGAGGTTGTATTCACGGGTGCCGGTTTCTTCGGCATGACCCTGAACAACGGCCGAAAAGTTGGTGTTCCGGTTCAGCCACTGCGCCTGTCGCGACAGCGTGGCGCGCGCGTCCGAGGTCAAGGTCGTCTGTTCGGCCGGAAACAGAACCGTGTCGCCGACGCTGGTGCGGAAATAATCCGCCGTCGCCTCGGCGCCCAGCGTTCCACCCGAAAGCTGGCCCTGATACTGCGCGCCCGCCCCGTTATTGGCATAGGGATCATAGACCTGCTGCTGCGGTGTCGGCGCCGGCTGGGTGCAGGCACCAAGAAGCAGAAGGCAGGCGGCAGAGGCGGCTTTCATCCAGATATTCATCGCGGGCATCCTCCGGGCGGCGTCGGGCATGGATCATGGCATCAACGGACCCCAAGACGGGTCCGAGGCGGCAAAGTCAAGGTTCAGCGGTCGCATGTTGCGGCCCGTGATATCCACGGAATGCAGCCGGGGCTGGCCGTTTCCGCCCGGCGTCACCCGCGTGAACATCACGACGCGGCCATTGGGGGCCCAGGTCGGCCCCTCGTCAAGAAACGATTCGGTCAATTTCTTCTCTTCCGATCCATCGGTGCGCATGATCCCGATGAAAAACTTTTCACCCTCCTGGTGGGTGAAGGCGATCATGTCGCCCTTGGGCGACCAGGCGGGCGATCCATAGCGACCTTCGCCAAAGCTGATCCGCGTCGGCTCGCCGCCATCGATTCCCACGATATAGAGTTGGGGCGTCCCCGAGCGATCGGATTCGAAGACGATCCGCTTGCCATCGGGGCTGAAACTGGGCGAGGTTTCGATCGAAGGCGCTTCGGTCAGCGGTCTCTGGGCGCCGGTCGCCGCGTCCATCAGCCAGATATCGGTATTGCCGTTCCTTTCCAGCGAATAGGCGATCCAGCGGCCATCGGGGCTGAAGGTCGGTGCGAATGCCATGCTGTCGCCTCCCTGCGTCGCCGGACGCGACTGGACCGAGGCGACATCGAGGATGCGAAGCTGCGGAAATCCCGATTCGAAGCTGGTATAGACAATCTGACGACCGTCGGCGGAAAATTGCGGCGCCAGAACCAGCGAGGACGAATCGGTCATCCACAGCGGGTTCGCCCCGTCGTAATCCATCACCCCGATCCGCTTGATCCTTGCGTCCTTCGGCCCGGTTTCCTGGACGAAGGCCACGCGGCTGTCGAAATACGGGCTTTCACCGGTCAGCCGTGAATAGACCTGATCGGCGATCTTGTGGGCGGCACGTCGCCAATCGCCCGCGCGGGCGTCGAACTGCATTCCATCGCCCTGGGGCTGGCCCGCAAAGACATCGAACAGGCGGAACTTGACGCTGATATCCTCGCCCTGGCGGGTGACTTCGGCGCTGACCAGTGCCTGCGCGTTTACAGCCCGCCAGTCTTCGTAGGACACGGGCTCGGTGAAGCTGCCGCGCTTTGCGGTCTGCGCATCGGCGGGGATTTCGCGGAACAGGCCGGTGCCGGTCAGATCGTCGGCCACGACCTCGCGCACCTTCCGCGCCACCTCGTCATCGCCGAAGAAGGCCGGGATGGCGATCGACATCGGCTCGACCACGCCATCGGTGATCTCGATACGCAGGGGGCCGGCATCCTGCGCTGCGACCAGGGCGGGGGTCAGCGCGGCAAGCGCCAGCGAGGCGGTCAGGGTCAGGGTCAGGCGGCGGAACATGGCGTCCTTTCTACCGTTCATGGCGCGCGACGGAAAGCCGCGACGCGCATCATTCAAATCCGACGCCGTCGGGGCGGAAGTCCACGACGACATCGCGCCAACGGCCATATTTTCCGGACGGCAGGGCAAAGCCTGCGCGTCCACACATCAGGATGGCCCGCCGGGCCACGTCAAAGGCCTGCCGGGCGGCGGTTTCCGAACCGCCCCGGTAATCCGCCATGCGCAGACTGGCGGGTTCGGGACGGCCATCGGGCGTCATCGAGAAGCCGACCGAGATCGTCATCCGCGATGCCTCGACCGACAGCGCACCCACGTTCCAGCAATCCTGGATCGCAAATTTCAGTCCGTCCTTCTCGGACAGCGACAGGGGCTCACCCATCGGCGGGTTGCCGGGCCCGCCCGCATCAGCACCCGGTTCCCGGGCGGGATCGGGCAGCGGCGTGGGCCTGATCGGTGTCGGCGCAAGCTGCAGGGGATCGGCGCTGGTCGCGTCCTGCCCGCCGCCCTCGGTGCCCTGCGACAGTGCCCCGGCCAGGGCCGCGGCAAGCGGATCCTGATCGGCCGAGGCGCCGCTGCCTCCATCGATCCGCTGGCGGTCGCCACCCGCCGTATCCCCGGTCGAGGCCGTCTCGGCCCCGCCGGCCCCGGTCTGGCCCGCTTCGCGCACTGCATCCTCCAGCGCCTTTCTGTCGGCCCGGGCCTGTTCGGCGGCCTCGGCTGCCGCTGCGGCGCGGCGTTCTTCCGCCTCGCGCTGCGCCTGTTCGCGCGCGGCCCGGGCCTCTGCCTGCCGCTCTTGCTCGGCCCGCCGTTCTTCTTCCGCCTGTCGTTCGGCCTCTGCCTGCCGCTCCTGTTCGGCGCGCCGCTGGGCCTCGGCGCGGGCCCTGGTTTCGGCGGCGCGGCGCTCTTGCTCGGCCTTTGCCTCGGCGGCGCGGCGTTCCTCGGCGGCGCGGGCCTCGGCCTCGCGGCGTTGCCGTTCTTGGCGGGCCTGTTCCTGCGCCTGCGCCTGCGCTTCGGCTGCGGCGCGGCGCTCTTCCTCGCGGGCTTGCGCTTCGGCCGCCTGCCGCCGTTGCTCGGCCTGGCGCGCTTCGGCTGCGGCCCTGGCCTCGGCCTCGTCGCGGGCCGCCTGTTCGGCGGCCTGACGCCGAGCCTCCCGGGCGGCTTCGCGTTCGGCCGCCAGTCGTTGTTCCTCGGCCTCGGCCTCGGCCCGCGCGGCCTCGGCCGCCGCCTGGCGCGCGGCCTCTTGCGCGGCGAGGCGGGCATTGCGTTCCTCGACCAGGCCATCGGGCCGCAGACGCGGCAGGCTCGAGCGGTCCAGCGCGAGTTCCGAGCGCGGCGCGACCGGCACGGCCGGGGCGTCCGGGACCGGCGCTTGCGGACGGGCAGGCTGGCCCTCGGCCGTCGGAGCGTCCGGCGTGGCGGGGCGTCTGGGCGCGGTTTCGGCGGCGCTGTCCGGCGCCGGGACGGGTTCAGGCAGGTCGGTCGCGACCGTCACCGGCGGCCGCGCCTCGAAATCGCTGAGATCGGGCTGGCGCTCGGCCGCGTCCGGCCGGGCCAGTGCCTGTGCCGCATCCTGCGGATCGGGGGCACTGGCGCCGGCGGGGGCGGCTGCCTTGTCCTGTTCGACTTCGGGCGGGGGCATCGCTGCGACCGCGGTGGCCTCCCGAGCCACAGGACCGGCCCCGCGCGAGGCCGCGGCCAGCGCCTCGAAGTCGTCGCCGCTCATCGTGGCGACCTGGGTCGTGCGCAACGGCGTCGAGGGCTGCGGCCGGAAGAAGACCCCGCCCAGCACCGCCCACAGGATCAGCGCGGCATGTGCGCCGCCCGAGATCCACCAGCCGATGCGGGATTCGCGGTCATCCTGCATGAAATCAGCCATCCATGCGCGGGCCGCCCGGATCGGTGACCAGCACGATATTGGTAAGTCCTGCGGCATTCAGCGCGCCCATGACCTGCACCACCCTGGCATAGGGAATGGTGCCATCGGCGCGCAGGAAGATGCGGTCGCTTTGACGTTCGGCCAGTACGGCGCGCAGCCGGGCCACGATCTGATTGTCGGCGAGGGGATTGTTCATCAGCGTGATCTGTCCCTCCGCGGGGATCGAGATCACCAGCGGTTCCTCGGGCTCGGTCGGCACGGCGGTCGCGGCGGTCCGGGGCAGGTTCAGCGGCACCCCGGCCGTCATCAGCGGCGCGGCGACCATGAAGATCACCAGCAGGACCAGCATGACATCCACGAAGGGCGTCACGTTGATCTCGGACATCGGCGCGTTGCGCCGCCGCCCGCTTTTCCTTCGGCTGATCCTTTTGACGACGTCGGCCATCGCGGATCAGACCTCGCTGTCCAGCTGGCGCGACAGCAGCGTCGAGAACTCGTCCGAAAACGCCTCCCAGTTGCCGGTCACCCGTTCGGCGTCGCCCGAAAGCTTGTTGTAGAACACGACGGCGGGGATGGCGGCCAGCAGGCCAAGCGCCGTCGCCAGCAGGGCCTCGGCGATGCCGGGTGCGACGACGGCAAGACTGGTATCCTGTGACATGGCGATACCTTCGAATGCGGTCTTGATGCCCCAGACGGTGCCGAACAGGCCGATGAAGGGCGCGGTCGAGCCGACGGTGGCCAGAAAGGACAGGCCCCGGAACAGGCGCGTTTCCTCGCGCTGGATGGCGACGTTCATGGCGCGGTCGATCCGCTGCGTGCCGCCGGGGATCAGTGCGCCGTCATCGCGGTGGCTGCGCCGCCATTCGGTCATGCCGGCGGCAAAGACCCGTTCGGTCGCGCCCGAGGGCGTCTCGCCCAGCCGGTCATAGACATCGTCCAGCGGCTCGCCGGACCAGAAGGCGCGATCGAAGCGGATTTGCTCGCGCCTTGCGGCGGCGAAGGCCAGGAATTTCTGGATGATGATCGCCCAAGACCAGACCGAGGCGACGATCAGCAGCACCATCACCACCTTCACGGTCAATGACGCACGGGCAAACAGCGCCAGAAGCGAAAAATCGAGGGCCTGGGCGGCCTGAATGGGTTCCATCGTCACTGCCTCATCTTCCGGGCCTTGGTCGAATCATCCAGAACCCGCCGGTCTGCCGGACCGGCTGGCACGGATCGCCGGCCTTCTAGCCTCTCTTTATCAAATCTTGCAGCCCCCTGCCGCAACACAATGGCGTCACCTGCCGGAAAGCACCAGCCGATGCGCCGCGATGGCTTCGTAATCCGGACGCAGCCGGGTGGCCAGATCCGCCAACGGCCCGTCCAGTTCGGGACCGGGCCCCTCGGGCCCGCCAAAGCCGTTCGAGCGATTGACCGCATCGTACCAGACCGCACCCCAGACGCCATCCTCGGGATGCGGGCCGGCCTGCCAGGACAACATGGCCTCGGTCCAGGGCAGGTCGATCGCGGCGCATAATGCCCGCAGCGCGCGACGAGGATCGCGGCGGATATCGGCGCTGTCGATCACGATGGGCGCGGCGCCGCGTTCGGCCATCTCGCGAAACATGCTCCACTGACGGGCGAAACCCAGCTCGGCCGGGTCGGGCAGACCGCGCTTGGCCGCGAAAGAGGCCACGACACGCTCGGGTTCGCGGATCAGGAAGACATTGGTGACGGTCCCGGTCCAGCCCAGGTCCATGCCGGGCAGCATGTGCTGAACCATATGCTTCTGATACTGCACCGGCGCGGCCGCCGGATCGGTGGTCAATCCGGGCAGCACAATGCGCCAATCGGTGGGCTGGCTGGCAATCACCTGATCCCGCATCGGATGGGGCAGGCCGGTCTGCGACAGATAATGGGCATAGAACGGTTCGTCCACGCAGACACAATCGGGACGGGCACCGAAGCTGCGCATCATCGCCGTCGAAAGATTGCGCGGCCCCGACCACATGGCGATGCGGCGCGGCTCAGTCATCGGCCTTCCGCAGGATGGCGGCAAGCGGTGCGGGCAGGCGCGTCGGCCGTCCGCGCGCGTCCAGACAAGCGATGGTCACGCGGGCGGCGAACAGCACCTCGCCGTCGCGCGTGACGGTCTGATCCATCACGATTCGCGCGGCGCTGAGCATGTCGAGGCGGGTCGCGACCTGTACCAGATCGTCGAACCGCGCCGGCCGCAGATAATCCGCCTCGATCCGGCGCACGGCGAAGACCAGGCCCGCCTGCCGTTTCAGCGCGGCCTGATCGATCCCCAGGGCGCGCAACCATTCCGAGCGTCCGCGCTCGATGAATTTGAGGTAATTGGCATAATAGACGATCCCGGCAAGATCGGTATCCTCGTAATAGACGCGCAGGATCATGGAATGGCTCATGGCAGCTATCCTAGGACGGGGTCGGAATACCCGCAATCGCCCGTTCGGCGGGCGAAGGGGGCGGCACGGACAAACTCCGTGCCGGTCGCTGTCGCTGGACGGATGCGCGCGTTCCGCGCGCTGTCGCGCGGGCCGCATCAGGTCCGCGCGATCCTTGCCGACAGACGCAGGGCATGGCTGGGATCCTGCGCTGCCACCGGCAGGATCGGGTCATAGGCCGCCCGGATCAGCGCCGCGAGATCCGTCGAGGGCGCAACGTCGCGCGCGAAGCTCAGCGCGCTGCGCATGGTCAGCGCCTCGGCAAGCTGCGCCGGATGCGCATCGCCCAACGCGCCCGACATCCGCACGAAATGCAGACAGGCCCGGATGCCGCCATCGGCATCAAAGCGAAAAATCCGGTATTGATCGGCCTTTAGCCTGGCCAGCCGCCTGGGCAACCCATCCTGGCCCGTCAGAAGATCCAGATCCGGCACGCCCTGCAATTCCTGCCAGTCGCGCATGAAGAACAGCATCAGGTTGCTGCCCATCTCGGGGTCGGTCTCGGTCACGGGATGTCCGGCATGGGCAAAGCCGGCCCGGATTGCGGCCCGAAAGATGTCGAGGCTTTCCTCGGCCAGCCCGAACGCGACCGGCGCGACCGGTCGCCCCCATCGCGCGCACAGAAACGATCCATCCTGGCGCGTGAACAGCGCCGCAATCCGGTCAGGATCCATCGAAACCTCCGCCGGTCCCTTTGCCTTGGCCCAAATATCCTGGGGGAAGTCGCCGGAACGGCGACGGGGGGCAACGCCCCCTGCCTCCGCCGCCGGTCTATCCCGGATCAGCCGACGATCGTTGCCTCGGTCGCGGCGCGGATCTCGTCCTCGGTCACGCCATCGGCGGTCTCCACGATCTTCAGGCCGCCCTCGACCACATCCAGCACGCCCAGGTTGGTAATGATCCGGTCCACCACGGCCTTGCCGGTCAGGGGCAGCGTGCAGGATTTCAGCAGCTTTGATTCGCCGGCCTTGTTGGTGTGGTCCATGACCACGATCACGCGCTTGACGCCCGCGACCAGATCCATCGCGCCGCCCATGCCCTTGACCAGCTTCCCCGGGATCATCCAGTTCGCCAGATCGCCGTTTTCGGCCACCTCCATCGCGCCGAGGATCGCCGCCGCGATCTTGCCGCCGCGGATCATGCCGAAGCTGGTCGCGCTGTCGAAATAAGACGTGCGGTTCAACTCGGTGATGGTCTGCTTGCCGGCGTTGATCAGGTCGGGATCTTCCTCGCCCTCATAGGGGAAAGGCCCCATGCCCAGCATGCCGTTTTCCGATTGCAGCGTGATGTCCTTGTCGCCGGTGTAATTGGCCACCAGCGTCGGGATGCCGATCCCGAGGTTGACATACATCCCGTCTTCCAGTTCCTCGGCCGCGCGGGCGGCCATCTGGTCGCGATCCCATGCCATTACGCGGTTTCCTTCTTGCGGGTGGTGACCTTCTCGATGCGCTTCTCGTGCGGGCCCTGGATGATCCGGTGCACATAGATGCCGGGCAGGTGGATGCAGTCGGGATCCAGCGCGCCGCGCTCGACGATCTCCTCGACCTCGACCACGCAAACCTTGCCGGACATCGCGGCGGGCGGATTGAAGTTCCGTGCCGTCTTGCGGAACACCAGATTGCCGGTGTCATCGGCCTTCCAGGCTTTCACAATGGCCAGGTCGGCGACGATGCCGCGCTCGAGGATGTATTCCTCGCCGTCGAAGACCTTAACTTCCTTGCCATCGGCGATCTGGGTGCCGACGCCGGTCTTGGTGTAGAAGCCCGGAATGCCGCTGCCGCCCGCGCGCATCCGTTCGGCAAGCGTGCCTTGCGGGTTGAATTCCAGCTCCAGTTCGCCCGACAGATACTGACGCATGAATTCCGCGTTCTCGCCGACGTAAGAACTGATCATCTTCCTGATCTGCTTGGTGTCCAGCAGCTTGCCCAGGCCGAACCCGTCCACGCCGCAATTGTTGCTGGCGATGGTCAGATCCTTTACGCCGCTATCGACGATGGCGTCGATCAGCAATTCGGGTATGCCGCACAGCCCGAAGCCTCCGGCCGAGATGAACATCCCGTCCTTCAAAAGACCGTCCAGCGCCTCGGCCGCGTTGTCATAGACCTTTTTCATCGGCCCTCCCCTCATGGATCCGGTTTCGATGAAAGTCATGGCCCGCAGGGCAATCCGTGTCAATCAGGCCACACCCTGTTCGTGCCGCGACTTGACCTGCCGACCCGACCGGTGGCAATCATGATGGATGAACCGCATCCGCGCCATCTCTGCGATCTCTTATCGCCCGCTGACATAGCGGGGGCAGAGCCATGTCAACCGCGCGGGGAAGCGGTTGACCGGATGACATCACCACGAGCCTGCGCCGAAATCCAGGGTCGTCCCCATGTCCAATCCCGACTGTCCCCATCTTTCGATCATCGGCTTCGGAGCCTTCGGCCAGTTGATCGCCCGCCATTTGCGCGATCACATGACATTGTGCGTCTGCGACCCCGTGCTGTTGGTCAACGACCTGTTGCAGGTCGATCTTGCGCAGGCCGCGCGCTGCCGCATCATCGTTCTGTCCGTGCCGCTGTCGCAGATGCGGTCCGTGCTGCACATCATCGCGCCCCATCTTCGCCCCGGCGCGATGGTCATTGATGTGGCTTCGGTCAAGCTGCTGCCTGCCACGATGATGCAGGCCATCCTGCCCGACCATGCCCAGATCGTTGCCACGCATCCGCTGTTTGGGCCTGCAAGCGCGCGCGAGGGCCTGACGGGTCATCGCATCGCATGGTGCCCGCTGCGCGGCGACGGCCACCGGCGAGCGGCGGCATTCCTGCGAAGGCTGGGATTGCGGGTTCTGGCAACCACACCAGAGGCACATGACCGCGAGATGGCCGTGGTGCAGGGGCTGACGCATCTGATCGCGCAGGGTTTGTCGGGAATTGGACCGATACCCGACAGGCTGACCACCGAAAGCTTCCGGCGGCTGGTCGAGGCCGTGGCGATGGTTCAGGCGGATTCACCTGAACTGCTGCGGACGATCCTGCATGACAATCCCCATGCCGGGCCGGTCCGCGCGCGGTTCGTGAAGGCGATAGCCGGCATCGCGGAGATGGCCGAGACAGGCTGAGGCATGCCCGACGGGGTCATTCGGCGGACTTCCTGCCGTCCGCGGGCTTTTTCACGGCAGCCTTCTTGGCAGTCTTGGCAGTCTTGGCAGTCTTTGCGGTCTTGGTGGCGGATTTCCTTGCCGGGGACTTTCCCGCCGATGCCTTCTTCGTGCCCTTCTTCGCGGCCTTGGCCAAGATCAACTCCAGCGCCTGCTCCATCGTGATGTCTTCGGGCGCAACCTCGCGGGGCAGGGTCGCATTGACCTTTTCCCATTTGACATAAGGGCCATAGCGCCCGTTCATCACCTGAATTGCACCCCCTTCGGGGTGATCGCCCAGTTCCTTCAGCGGTTCCGCCGCAGCGGCGCGTCCGCGCGTTTGCTTTGCCGCCAGCACCTCGACCGCCCGGTTCATGCCGATGGTAAAGACCTCGTCCACATCCGGCAGGTTGGCGTATTTGCGATCATGCTTCACATAGGGACCATAGCGCCCGATCCCCGCCTCGATCATCACGCCGTCATCGGGATGTGGTCCGACCGGGCGCGGCAGCGACAGAAGTCGCAACGCCTTTTCCAGATCCATGGTCGCCGCGTCCCAGCCCTTGGGGATCGAGGCCCGAGGCGGCTTCGGCACCTCTTCGGTCGCCCCGCCCCGCTGCACATAGGGTCCGAAACGCCCGGTCTTCAGGCTGATCTCGTCGCCATCGTCATGACCCAGCACCCGGTCGCCCACCGGCTGCTCGCCATCGGGGGCGGAGAGGGGGCGGGTATAGCGGCATTCGGGATAGTTCGTGCAGCCTATGAAGGCGCCCCCCGACCGCGCGGTCTTGAGGTTCAGCCGGCCCCTGCCGCAAAGCGGGCATTCGCGCGGATCGCCGCCATCGGCGCGCGGCGGATACAGATGCGGCGCCAGCGCATCGTCGATCGCCTCCAGAACCTCGGAGATGCGAAGTTCGGACGTGCCCTCCAGCGCCTTTGAAAAATCCTTCCAGAACCTGCCCAGAACCTCGCGCCAGACCAGATCGCCGGCGCTGATCTCATCCAGTTCGTTTTCCAGATCGGCGGTGAAGTCATAGCTGACATAACGCGGGAAATACTTGACCAGAAAGGTCGTGACCAGCCGGCCCTTGTCCTCGGGGATCAGCCGGTTCTTGTCCTTTCGGACGTATTCGCGGTCCTGGATGGTCGTGACGATGCTGGCATAGGTCGAGGGACGGCCGATGCCCAGTTCCTCCATCCGCTTGACCAGGGTGGCCTCGGTATAGCGGGGCGGGGGCTGGGTGAAATGCTGGCGGGCGGCGGTGCTGGCGGCGTCGTTGACCAGCAGGCCGGGGGCGGCGCGCTGGCCCTGCGGCGCCTCGGGCAGATCGTCGCCCTTGTCCCGCGCCTTCGAGAACTCGGCATCGAACGCCTTGCCGACCAGTTTCGCGGCCTCGCCTTCGGTGATCGCCGGCAGGCGGGCGCTGTCTTCGCCCTCGTCATCGTCGCGGCCCTGGTCATAGACGCGCAGAAAACCGTCGAACAGCATCACCTGACCGGTCGCGCGCAGGCCGACCTGGCCATCGGGGCTTTCGATTTCGGCTGTCGTGCGCTCCATCCTGGCGGCTTCCATCTGGCTGGCGATGGTGCGCTTCCAGATCAGGTCATACAGCTTGCGCTGGTCATCGGCGCTGACCTTCAGTCGGTCCGGCGACAGCATCATGTCGGTCGGGCGGATGCATTCATGGGCTTCCTGCGCGTTCTTGGCCTTGTTCTTGTACATGCGCGGCGATTTCGGCAGGTATTTTTCGCCGAACTTGGTCTTGATCGCGTCGCGGGCAGCCATCACCGCCTCGGGGGCCATGTCGATCCCGTCGGTCCGCATATAGGTGATCAAACCGGCCTCGTAGAGACGCTGCGCCGTGGACATGCAGGCCCGCGCGCCCATGCCCAGCTTGCGGCTGGCCTCTTGCTGCAGCGTCGAGGTCATGAAGGGCGGCCAGGGATTGCGGCTGGCGGGCTTGGCGGTGACGCTGGCGACACGCAGATCGCGGCTGGTGACCGCGCTGACGGCCATCGCGGCCCTTTCGGCGTCGGGCAGGTCGAATCGGTCCAGCTTCGAGCCGGCCAGCGACACGAGTTGCGCGTCGTATTCCTGTCCCCCCGGCGTCGCAAGACGGGCATGGACGGACCAGTATTCGCGCGCCTTGAATGCCTCTATCTCCATCTCGCGATCGACAATCAGGCGCAGGCAGACGGACTGGACGCGACCCGCCGATTTCGCGCCGGGCAGCTTGCGCCACAGCACGGGCGACAGGTTGAAGCCGACCAGATAATCCAGCGCGCGGCGGGCCAGATAGGCATCGACCAGCGGCTGGTCGATCTGGCGCGGCTGCTTCATCGCCTCGGTCACCGCGGCCTTGGTGATGGCGTTGAAGGTCACGCGATTGACCGCGCTGCCTTTTTTCAGTGCCGGCTGCAGCGCCTCCAGCAGGTGCCAACTGATCGCCTCGCCTTCGCGGTCGGGGTCGGTTGCAAGGATGAGAGTCTGGTCGTCCTTCAGCGCGTCGCGGATCGCCTTGAGGTGCTTCTTGCTGTCGCTGGCGATTTCCCACTTCATCGCGAATTCGCTGTCGGGATCGACGCTGCCGTCCTTGGGCGGCAGGTCGCGGACGTGGCCAAAGCTGGCCAGCACGCGATAGTCGCCGCCGAGGTATTTCTCGATGGTCTTGGCCTTGGCCGGGGATTCGACGACGACAACGGGCATTCTGACCTCGGGGGTGTCTGCAATGGGGCGGCAACATGGTTGTGTGCCGAGGCGGTGTCAACGCCCGTCGCGTCAGCGGCTTCTCCCAGGGGCCTGGACGAAGGGGGATGGCCGGCCGCATTCGCCGCTTGGTCCAGAACGCGGCGGACGACGTGCCAGGGGGATGTCGCGCGGGGCGATGATCAGCTCAGCGCCAGTCTGCCGCCCGCCAGCCGCGTCAGACGTCCCTGCAGTTCCAGCGACAGGATCGCCGCGCAGGCTGCGGCGGCGGGGACGCCCAGATCGCGGATCAGGTCGTTTTCCTCGGTCGGGCTGGGCGTCAGGCGCGACAGGATTCGCGATTCGAGGTTGACCGGCCCGCCCTGATCCGCGATCCGCGACGGCGTGGCCGATCGCTGGGCATCGCCGGCGGCAGACCGGGGCGCCGGGATCGGGCCGGCGTTTGCGGACAATTCGGTCGATCGCGCCGGGGCTTCGCCGGGCCGCGACATCAGCGCCGCCGCCACATCGGCGGAATTGCGCACCAGCAAGGCTCCGTCGCGGATCAGTGCATTGCAGCCCGCAGCGCGGGCATCCATCGGGTGGCCCGGCACCGCCATGACCTCGCGGCCCTGATCCAGCGCGTTCCTTGCGGTGATCAGCGTGCCCGACCGATGCGCGGCCTCGATCACCACGACCGCGCGCGACAGGCCCGACACGATTCGGTTCCGCGTCGGGAAATGCCGGGCGGCGGGTTCGGTCCCCGGCGCCTGTTCCGAAACCAGCACACCCTGTTCGGCGATCTGGGCTGCCAGGACGACGTTCTCAGCCGGGTAGATGACATCGACGCCGCCCGCCATCACCGCCACGGTGCCACTGCCCAGGGCGGCGTTGTGGGCTGCGGTGTCGATGCCACGGGCAAGGCCCGCGACGACCGTATGCCCGGCCTCGCCCAGCCCTGCCGCCATCCCGCGCGCCATGCGCAGGCCCAGCGACGAGGCGTTGCGCGCCCCGATCACAGCGACCGGATTGCGCGACAGCCATGCCGGATCGCCGCGCACCCACAGGATTGGCGGTGCGCCGTCGATCTGGCGCAACTGGGCGGGATACAGCGGGGAATCGCAGCGGATCAGCCGCGCCCCGGCCTTGCGCCCGGCATTCAGTTCGGCCGCGGCCACGCCTTCGGGACAGGCTTCGTAATCCGTCATCCCGGCCTCGGCCGCGATTTCCGGCAAAGCCTCAAGCGCGGCCGTGGCGCCGCCATGTTGAGCCATCAGCCGATGAAAGGTCGCCGGTCCGACCCGGCGCGAGCGGATGAGACGCAGGACGTCGAGGTCGTCATCCTTCGCCGGCGCGGCGCTGTTGGGCATGTCCGAGGGAATGAACCCGGTATCCATGGTGCCTCCGTCTCATCCAGAGGCCAGCCTAGCGCAACAAGGGTTAATACAAGGTTACCGGGACGGGGGTTTCTGCGCTGCCGGGCGCGTTCACGCGGCCGAGCCGCCGATCGTCAGCCCGCCGATCATCAGGGTCGGCTGGCCGACGCCCACAGGAACCCATTGCCCCTGCTTGCCGCAATTGCCGATGCCGGGATCCAGCGTCATGTCGTTGCCGATGGCGCGGATTTTCCGCAATGCCGTCGCACCGTCCCCGATCAGCGTCGCGCCCCTTATCGGATCGCCGATCCGGCCGTCCTTCACGCGATAGGCCTCGGTGCAGGAAAAGACGAACTTGCCGTTGGTGATGTCCACCTGGCCGCCGCCGAATCCCACCGCGTGGATGCCGTCCTTCAGATCGGCGAGGATCGCGGCCGGATCGGCATCGCCACCGGGCATGTAGGTATTGGTCATGCGCGGCATCGGCGCATGAGCGAAACTTTCGCGCCGCCCGTTGCCCGTGGGCGCCACCCCCATCAGGCGGGCATTCTGGCGATCCTGCATGTAGCCCGTCAGAATCCCGTCCTCGATCAGCACGTTGCGGGCGGGCGGGGTGCCCTCGTCATCGACGCCGATGCTGCCGCGCCGGTCCGGGATGGTGCCGTCATCGACCACCGTCACGCCGGGCGCGGCGACGTGGTCGCCCATCAGCCCGGCGAAGGCGCTGGCCTTCTTGCGGTTGAAGTCTCCCTCAAGCCCGTGGCCCACGGCCTCGTGCAGCAGGATGCCCGGCCAGCCGGGACCAAGAACGACATCCATGACCCCGGCGGGCGCGGGGACCGAGCGCAGGTTGACCAGCGCGATCCGCAGCGCCTCGTCCACGGCGCTCTTCCAGTGGTCCGGCTGCATCAGGCCCTTCAGCGAAACCCGGCCGCCGCCGCCGTGACCGCCGGATTCGCGGCGATCGTTGTTCTCGACGATGACCGCGACATTCAGTCGCGCCATGGGCCGGATATCGGTGACCAGACCGCCTTCGGGGCGCAGGATGGCGATTTCCTGCAGCGAGGAGGCCAGCGAGACGGTAACCTGCACCACCCGCGGATCCAGCGACCGGGCGTAGTCGTCGATCTCGCGCAGCAGGGCGATGCGGCGCGAGATGGGGATCCCCTCGGCCGGGTCCGCGGCGGCATAAAGGTGTTGCGCCCGCATCGGCGCCGGATCGGCCAGCACGGCGCCGCCCCGGCCCACGGCCAGTCGCGCGGTCTGGGCGGCACGGCGCAGCGATGTCTCGGAAATCTCGGTGGAATGGGCGTATCCTGTCACCTCGCCGCGCACGGCGCGCAGCCCGAAACCCTGGTCGGCTGTATAGCCGGAATTGCGCAGCCGCCCGTCGTCGAAGACCAGGCTCTCCGAGACCGAACGTTCCAGAAAAAGTTCGCCGTCTTCGGCCCCCGACACCGCCTCGCGCAGGATCGCCAAGGCGCGATCGCGATCCAGATACAGGGCGAACGGGTCAAATCTGTCGCGGGTCATGGCGGGGTAAACTCCGTTCGTCGGGCGGGCGGCCGGCGTCCGCGAAGACGCGGGCGGGCGGTCACTTTCGCAGATATCTTCTCGGTATCACTTGCCCGAGAGCGCAAGATATGGTCATAGAACGGTCACTGTGAAAGGAAAAGGGGCGGCCTGCCGGCGGCCCTTGCGGCCATGTCGGCCGGGCCAACGCAACGGGATGGGATGATGGCAAAAGCGATGATTCGCCGGGCAGTCGCGGCAGCTTCGGGGCTGGCAACGACGGGAATGATGGCCAGCGCGGCAATGGCGCAGGATGTGCTGGGCGATCTGCCGGTCATCGGCAAACCGCAGGCGAGGGGGATCGGCTTTCAGCCCGCCTCGACGGAACTGGCGCGCGATCAGCAATGGCTTGACGGTTTCGTTCTGATCATCATCGCCTTGATCACGGTCTTTGTCTGCGCGCTGCTGCTGATCGTGATCTTCCGGTTCAACAGCAAGTCGAACCCGGTTCCCGCCAAATTCACCCACAACACGCCGATCGAGATCGTCTGGACACTGGTTCCGGTGCTGATCCTGGTCGTGATCGGGGCCTTCTCCTTGCCGGCCCTGTTTCGCAGCCAGGAAATGCCGCCCAATCCCGACCTGGTGATCAAGGTGATCGGCAACCAGTGGTACTGGTCCTACGAGTATCCCGACAACGATATCAGTTTTGATTCCCTGCTTCTGGCCAAGGAAGAACTGGCCGCTGCCGGCTATTCCGAGGACGAATACCTGCTGGCGACCGACAACGCTGTCGTGGTGCCGGTCGGCAAGACGGTGCTGCTTCAGGTCACCTCGAACGACGTGATCCACAGCTGGACCATTCCGGCCTTCGCGATCAAGCAGGACGCCGTTCCCGGCCGCATCGCGCAGGCCTGGTTCAACGTCGAACGGGAAGGCGTCTTCTTCGGCCAGTGCAGCGAATTGTGCGGCATCAACCATGCCTACATGCCCATCGTCGTGAAAGCCGTCAGCCCCGAAAAATATGCCGCCTGGGTGGCCGAACAGGGCGGCACCATGCCTGCCGATCAGGCGACCGCGCTGAACCTGCCCGCCGACAGCCAGGTCGAACTGGCCAAGGCCGAGTGATCGGACCCGGACGCATCCCATGAGCGACATCCACGCATATGACGGCGCCCCCGAGGCCGAATTTCAGGACTATGTCGCCCTGTTGAAGCCGCGTGTCATGTCGCTGGTCGTGTTCACGGCCTTCGTCGGGCTGCTGGTAGCGCCGGTCACGGTTCATCCCTTCATCGCCTTCTGCGCGGTGATCTTCATCGCGCTTGGCGGCGGCGCGGCCGGCGCGCTGAACATGTGGTCCGATGCCGATATCGACGCGGTCATGAACCGCACCCGGAACCGTCCGATCCCCGCGGGCCGGATCCAGCGGGGCGAGGCCCTGGGCCTGGGCATCGCCCTGTCGATCATCTCGGTGATGATGCTGGGTCTGGTCGCGAACTGGTTCGCGGCGGGCTTTCTGGCCTTCACCATCTTCTTCTACGCCGTCGTCTATTCGATCTGGCTGAAACGGTCGACGCCGCAGAACATCGTCATCGGCGGCGCGGCCGGGGCCTTTCCCCCGATGATCGGCTGGGCCAGCGCCACCGGAGGGGTCGGCATCGAACCGCTGTTGATGTTCGCCCTGATCTTCTTCTGGACACCGCCGCATTTCTGGGCGCTGGCGCTGTTCATGAAAGAGGATTATCACAAGGCCGGCGTGCCGATGCTGACCGTCACGCATGGCCGCGCGGCCACCCGCCGTCACATCTTTGCCTATACGCTGGTGCTTGCGCCCTTCGCGCTGTGGCTGGGCCTGACGCCCGTCGGCGGGTCGCTGTATCTGGCGGTTTCGGTCGTTCTGAACGCGCTGTTCATGGCCGGCGGCTGGCGCATCCTGAAGCGCGACGAAGAGACGGCTATCGCCGATGGCTATGCGTTCGAGAAACGGTTTTTCAGACTGTCGCTCTATTACCTCTTCCTGCATTTCCTGGCGTTGCTCGTTCAAAATCAATGGGGAGCCTGGTGATGCCGATGCAAGCGGAACACGAACTTCACCGCCGCCGCTGGTCGCGCAACGTGGGTCTCGGGCTGGTTCTTGCCAGCCTGGTCGTGCTGGTTTTCGCGCTGACGGTGGTCAAGGTCCGTCAGGGCGACCTGATGGAAGGATACGACTATCAGCCGCGGGCGTCCGTCCTGCCGCCGGCAGCGGCCGCGCCTGACGCGCCCGCCCGGGCGGAAGAAAAAGAAATGCAGCCATGAGCCGCAATTCCCGCACCGTTCTGGGCCTTGTCGCGGTCGTGCTGACGATGGGCGCGCTGTCCTGGGCCGCGGTGCCGTTCTACAACTGGTTTTGCAAGGTGACCGGGTTTGCCGGAACCACACAGGTGTCGAAAGAGGCTCCTGACCAGGTTCTGGAGGAAATCGTCCGCGTCCGTTTCGATGCCAATGTAGACAAGGATGTGCCGTGGACTTTCCGGCCGATGCAGAAGAAGATGGAAGTCCGTATCGGCGAGGACTCGATGGCCTATTACGAGGCAATCAACAACAGCGACGAGACGATCACCGGCACGGCCAGCTACAATGTCGCGCCCGATGTCGCCGGATATTATTTCAGCAAGATCGCCTGCTTCTGCTTCACCGAGCAGACGCTGAAACCGGGCGAGCGGGTCGAAATGCCGATCAATTTCTATGTCGATCCCGACCTGCTTGCCGACGGCGACGCAAGCTGGGTGCGTGACATCACCCTGTCCTATACCTTCCACCGGACCGAGCCGAAACAGGCGGCGCTTGACGCCCAGCCGGCCAGCAACGTCAACTGATCCAGAAAGAGGAGCCGACGGGGACCCGACCATGGCGCATGCTAAGAATCACGACTACCATATCCTTTCGCCCTCCATCTGGCCCTTCTTCGGCGCGGTCTCGGCGTTCTTCATGCTGTATGGCGCCGTGGGCTGGATCAGTGCCGACGATGTTCGCCTGTTCTGGATTCCGGTCAGCGGGCCCTGGCTGTTCCTGATCGGTTTCGTCGGTGTGCTGTATGTCATGTACAGCTGGTGGGCCGACGTGATCCGCGAAAGCGAGGCGGGCGATCACACCCCGGTCGTGCGGATCGGGCTGCAATACGGCTTCATCCTGTTCATCATCTCGGAAGTGATGTTCTTCGTTGCCTGGTTCTGGAACTGGTTCAAGAACGCGCTGTATCCGATGGGACCGCAAAGCCCGATCAAGGATGGGGTCTGGCCTCCGGAAGGTATCCAGCCCTTCAATCCGTGGGAACTGCCACTGATCAACACGCTGATCCTGCTTCTGTCAGGGGTTGCCGTGACCTGGGCGCATCATGCGTTCGTGCATGAAAACGACCGCAAGACCACGATCAACGGGCTGATTGTCGCCATCCTCCTGGGGCTCAGCTTTTCGGCGCTGCAGGCCTACGAATACTTCCATGCAGCCTTCGGCCTGTCCGATACCGCCTATGCCAGCGCCTTCTACCTGGCGACCGGCTTTCACGGCCTGCACGTCATCATCGGCACCATCTTCCTTGCCGTCTGCCTGTTCCGCATCATGCGCGGCCAGATGGACCAGAAACAGCATGTCGGCTTCGAGGCCGCCGCCTGGTACTGGCACTTCGTGGATGTCGTCTGGCTGTTCCTGTTCGGTGCGGTCTATATCTGGGGCAGCTGAACCGGTATGTTCCGCGAGAGGCGCGCGGGGCCCGGCCTCGCGCGTTTTCCATGGCGAAAGGAAGATCGTGCGACAGGCGGCGGAACCCGCGGTTCCGCAGGATCAACAATGATGACACGCTATCTGTTTCCCGCCCTTCTCGGTCTTGTCGGCTGCGCTATCCTGATCAGTCTTGGCCTGTGGCAACTGCGCCGGATGGACTGGAAGGAAGGCGTGCTGGATCAGATACAGGCGCAGATCGACGCTCCGGCCATACCGCTGCCACAGTCGGTCGATCCGTCGATGAAATACATGCCGGTCACGATCAGCGGCACCACGACCGGCGATGAAATCGACATTCTCTCGGGCACCAAGGAACATGGTGGCGGCTATCAGATCGTGTCGCGCTTCATCACCGATGACGGCCGCGCCATCATGGTCGATCGCGGCTTTGTGCCGCAAGAGGATCGCTATGTCGAACGCGGACCCACACGGCTGACGATCCGGGGCAATCTGCATTGGCCGGACGAGAAGGGCGGTTCCACGCCCGATCCGAACCTTTCGGAAAACATCTGGTTTGCCCGTGACGTGCCCGCGATGGCGAGTCAGCTTGACACGCTGCCGATCCTCGTCGTCGCAAGCGTCGTGGAGGGCGATGCCCAAGGCGTCGAGCCGATCCCCGTCTCGATTCAGGGGATCCCCAACAATCACCTGTCATACGCGGTCCAGTGGTTCATGATCGCCGCCGTCTGGGCAGGGATGACACTGGCCCTAATCTGGCGTATCAGGCAGCGGCGATACTGAAGGGGTGGCGATGCGTTACGTCTCGACGCGGGGAAAGGCCCCGGTCCTCGACTTTGAACAGGCGATGCTGTCGGGGCTGGCGCGTGATGGCGGTCTGTATCTGCCCGAGACCGTTCCGGCGCTGTCCGGCCTGAATGACCTTGACGGCCTGCCCTACGAAGAGGTCGCCTTTCGCGTGATCCGTCCCTTTACCGGCGACAGCTTCACCGATGTCGAATTGCGCGGCGCCATCGAACGCGCCTATGCGCGCATCGAACACGCAGCCAAGGCGCCGCTGCATCAGCTTGCGCCGGGCCACCACCTGCTGGAACTGTTCCACGGCCCCACCCTGGCCTTCAAGGATTTCGCCATGCAGCTGATCGCCCAGCTGTTCGAGATCGCGCTGAAACGGTCGGGCCAGCGGATCACCATCGTCGGCGCGACCTCGGGCGATACCGGCTCTGCGGCGATCGAGGCGTTCCGGGGCATCGACAATGTGGATGTCTTCATCATGTTCCCGCATGGCCGCGTGTCCGAGGTGCAGCGCCGCCAGATGACCACGCCCGATGCGGCGAATGTGCACGCGCTGGCCCTCGACGGCCATTTCGACGATTGTCAGGCGCGGCTTAAGGATCTGTTCAACGACCATGATTTCCGCGACGGCGTCGGGTTGGCAGGGATCAACAGCATCAACTGGGCGCGCGTTGTGGCGCAGATCGTCTATTATGTCACCGCGGCCGCGAGCCTGGGGATGCGCGACACGGATTTCTGCGTCCCGACCGGCAATTTCGGCGACATCTTCGCCGGCAGCATGGCCCGCGCCATGGGCGCGCCGATCCGGCGCCTGATCGTGGCCACGAACCAGAACGACATCCTGCACCGCGCGCTGAGCACGGGCGAATACCGGGTGGGCGAGGTCGCGCCTTCGATGTCGCCGTCGATGGATATTCAGGTCAGCTCCAACTTCGAACGGGCGCTGTATCTGGCCTATGGCGGCGATGCGGGCGCGATCGCGCAATTGATGGAGGAACTGAGATCAGGTGGTTTCACCGTCAGCCAGGGCGCGCTGCAGGCGCTGCGCGCGCAATATGTATCTGGGCGTGTCGGCGAAGAGGAAACACTGGCCACGATCCGCACCATTCGCGCCGAAACCGGTCAGATCCTGTGCCCGCACAGCGCCGTGGGCGTGGCGGTCGCGCGCCATCATGCCGAACCCGGCGTGCCCATGGTGACGCTGGCCACGGCCCATCCCGCGAAATTCCCCGATGCGGTCGAAAAGGCCGTGGGGATCCGCCCCGCCTTGCCGCCGCACATGGCGGGGCTGTTCGATCTGCCGGAACGTGTGACGAGGGTCGAAAACGACACCGCCGCGCTTGAGGCGCTGATCCTTGAACGGAGAACGATTTGACCACCGATCCTCATCTTCGCGTCACCACATTGCCGAACGGCCTGCGCATCGCCACGCGCGACATGCCGGGTCTGCATTCCGCCGCGCTTGGCGTCTGGGTGAACGCCGGAGGTCGGAACGAACGCGCCGAACAGAACGGCATCGCGCATTTTCTGGAACATATGGCCTTCAAGGGCACGGCGACGCGCAGCGCGCTGCAGATCGCCGAGGCGATCGAGGATGTGGGCGGCTTCATCAACGCCTATACCTCGCGCGATGCGACCGCCTATTATGTCCGGGTGCTGGAACAGGACGTCGATCTGGCCTTCGACGTGATCTCGGACATCGTGCTGAACCCGATCTTCGACGAGCGCGAGATCGAGGTCGAACGCGGCGTGATCCTGCAGGAAATCGGGCAGGCGCTGGACACGCCCGATGACATCATCTTCGACTGGCTGCAGGAGGCTGCCTATCCCGATCAGGCCATCGGCCGCCCGATCCTGGGTCCGGCCGAGCGTGTCAGCCGCTTTGGCCGGCCCGATCTGGCCGGGTTCGTGGCCGAGAATTATGGCCCCGGCCAGATGATTGTCGCGGCGGCCGGCGCGGTCGATCACGACCGCATCGTGCGCCTGGCCGAGACCGCCTTCGGTCATCTGTCGCCGATTCTGCAAAACCCGCGCGCCGGCGCCGTCTGGCAGGGCCGCGAGGTGCGCCGCGTCAAGAAGCTGGAACAGGCCCATTTCGCCCTGGCATTGGAAGGACCGGGCTACCTGTCCGACGATTACTATGCCGCGCAGATCTTTTCGGCCGCGCTTGGCGGCGGCATGTCGTCGCGACTGTTCCAGAAAATCCGCGAGGAACGCGGGCTGTGCTATACGATCTTCGCGCAATCGGGGTTCCACGACGATACCGGAATGATGACGATTTATGCCGGAACCGGAGGTGGCGACATCGCCGATCTGGCGATGCTGACCATTGACGAGGTTCGCCGCGCCGCCGGCGACATCAGCGAGATCGAGGTCGCCCGCGCCAAGGCGCAATTGCGTGCGGGCCTGCTGATGGGGCTGGAAAGCCCCTCGGCGCAAGCGGAACGGATCGCGCGGGTTCTGGCGATCTGGGGTCGGGTTCTGGACCCCTCCGAGGTAGCGCAGCGGATTTCCGACGTGACGCTGGGCGATGTGCGCGCCCATGCCGAAAGGCTGATCGGGCGGGCGCGGCCTGCGCTGGCGCTTTATGGTCCTGTCAAGACCGCTCCGTCGCGTGGGGTTCTGGCCGAAAGGCTTGCCGCCTGATGTTTTCGCGGCGGCGTCCCGTGCGGCTGGAAACCGAGCGGATCGTGCTGCGCCTGCCGGCCCATTCGGACTTCAGCGCCTGGACCGCGCTGCGGGTCGACAGCCGCGCTTTCCTGACCCCCTGGGAGCCGGTCTGGTCATCCGACCATCTGACCCGCAAGAGCTTCACCAACCGCGTCTACTGGGCCGCCCGGGCCAGTCACGGCGGCAGCGCGCTGCCATTGTTTTTGCTGCGCCGCGACGGCGTGCTGCTGGGCGCGATCACGCTGGACAATATCCGGCGCGGTCCCGCCCAGACCGGCACGATCGGCTACTGGATCGGCCGGCCCTTCGCGCGGCAGGGCTATATGCGCGAGGCGATCGGCGCGCTGGTGCATCATGCCTTCACCGCGCTGGACCTGAGCCGGGTCGAGGCCGCCTGCCTGCCCGAGAACGCTGCCTCCCGGGGCGTTCTGGAGAAATCGGGTTTCAAGTATGAGGGCGTGGCGCAAAGCTATCTTCAGATCAATGGGCGCTGGCGGAACCATGTGCTTTACGCCAATCTGCGCAGCGACAGGCGGGGGCGCAGCGAGGCGCGCTGATTTTGCGTCCCGCGACGGCCGGTGGGGCCAGCCCCCCCGGACCCCCCCGAGGTATTTGGAAAGAGGGCGAGAAGATGGGGCTGGAACCGGCGGACGAGCGGCTGGCGGCGATCTTGCCGAGGGATGTGCTGCGCGAGGTGACGCCGGCCTATCTGGAAGAGCCGCGCGGCCGGTTTCACGGGCAGGCCGGGCTTGTCGCGGCGCCGCGCGATGCCGAAGAGGCGGCGGCGGTGATCCGGGCCTGTGCCAGGGCGCGCGTGGCTGTGGTGCCTCGCGGCGGCGGGACCGGGCTGGTCGGCGGGCAGATCATGGCCGGGGGGCCTGCGCCCCTGATCCTGTCACTGGAACGAATGAATGCCATTCGCGCGGTCTTTTCCGACGAGGCGGTGATGATCGCCGAAGCCGGCGCGACCCTGCAACAGGCCCGCGATGCCGCCGCCGAGGCGGGCCGGCAATTTCCGCTGTCGCTGGCCTCGCAGGGGACGGCGCAGATCGGTGGAGTGCTTTCCACCAATGCCGGAGGCGTGAACGTGCTACGCTATGGCAATGCGCGCGCCCTGTGCCTGGGGATCGAGGCGGTGTTGCCATCGGGCGTGGTGATGCGCGACCTGAAACGGCTGCGCAAGGACAATACCGGCTATGACCTGCGCGATCTTCTGATCGGGGCCGAAGGCACGCTGGGCATCATCACTGCCGCCTCGCTGGTTTTGGCCCCGATTCCGGCCGAATCGGGCGTGGCGATGTTGTCGGTGGAAAGTCCGGGCGCGGCGCTGAGCCTGCTGTCGCTGGCGCAGGCAAGGATGGGTGGCGGGGTCACGGCCTTCGAGCTGATTTCGGGTCAGTCCTTCGATTTCCTGAATCGGTATTTTCCGCAGATGCGACAGCCCTTTGCCGAGCCACCGTCCTGGTCGGTGCTGATCGAGGTCGGATTGCCCGCCGGGCTGGCCGCCGGCGAGGCGCTGGAAGGTCTGTTCCTCGCAGCCTCGGAGGATGGATTGGCGAGCGACGGCGTGATCGCGCAGTCGGGACAGCAGGCCGCCGATCTGTGGTCCCTGCGCGAACACATCCCGCTGGCCAATCGCGCCGTCGGAGCGATTGCCAGCCACGACATCAGCCTGCCTCTGTCGGAGGTCGCAAGCTTCATCCGCGATGCGCAGGCGATGCTGGCGGCCGCGGGCGACATGCGGATCAACTGTTTCGGCCATCTGGGCGACGGCAACCTGCATTTCAACCTGTTTCCCGCCAAGGGGCGCCGTCGCGAGGATTATGATTCCATTCGCGAGGCCCTGTCCCGGCGCATCCACGAGATGGTCGTGGCGCGGGGCGGGTCGTTCTCGGCCGAACACGGGGTGGGGCGGCTGAAGGTCGGCGATCTGGAACGCTGGGGCGATCCGGCGCGGCTGGCGGCGATGCGGGCGATCAAGCAGGCGCTGGATCCGCTGGGGATCATGAATCCCGGCGCCGTTCTGGGCTGACCGGCAACCCCTGTCCCGCATTGCCTTTGTGGCGTCGCGATGCATGATGGAGCAGGGGAGGGGGGCGACGATGCGATTGCGGTTCACCTATGCGACCGAGCGGGCCCGGCTCTACGAGCGGTATATCCCGTTCCTGGTCGCGATCCTGATGATGCCGGCGGGGCTGGCCTTGTTGGGCGTCGCGCCGGTGCTGGGCAGTCTGGTCGCGGTGCTGGGCCTGATCGGGACCGCGATCGGCATCTATGATCTGGGCCAGACCCAACACACCCTGATGCGCAATTATCCGCTGGCTTCGCGGTTGCGTTATCTGCTGGAACATTTCCGCCCCGAGATCCGGCAATATTTTGTCGAGAACGATCATGACGAGACGCCGTTCTCGCGCGAACAGCGGGCCGTCGTCTATCGCCGCGCCAAGGGAATCGAGGGGGTGCGTCCCTTCGGCACGCTCTGCAATGTCTATGCGGATGGCTATGAATGGCTGAACCATTCCCTTGCCACGCCGCATATCGAGGGACAGGATTTCCGGATCCGCGTCGGCGGGCCGGATTGCAGGCAGCCCTATGACAGTTCCGTGGTCAATATCTCGGGGATGTCCTACGGCGCCTTGTCGCCGCACGCGATCGAGGCGCTGAACCGCGGCGCGAAGGCCGGCGGGTTTGCGCATACGACGGGCGAGGGGTCGATCTCGCGCTTTCATCGCATGGGCGGCGATCTGATCTGGCAGATCGGCTCGGGCTATTTCGGCTGCCGGGACGCGGCGGGTCGGTTCGACGCCGAAAAATTCCGCGCGGCGGCGGCGGATGGCGCGGTCAGGATGATCGAGATCAAGCTGAGCCAGGGTGCAAAGCCCGGCCATGGCGGCATTCTGCCGGGGCCCAAGGTCAGCGAGGCCATCGCCGAGGCGCGCGGCGTTCCGGTCGGCAAGGCTTGCGTCAGCCCTGCATCGCATTCGGCCTTTTCCAGCCCGCGCGGCCTGTGCGATTTCATCGCCCGGCTGCGCGAGTTGTCGGCAGGCAAGCCGGTCGGGATCAAGCTGTGCATCGGTCATCCCTGGGAATGGTTCGCGATGGCAAAAGCCTTTCAAGAGACCGAAATCGCCCCTGATTTCATCGTGGTGGACGGCGGCGAGGGCGGTACCGGTGCGGCTCCGGTCGAATTCGCCGATCACAAGGGCGCACCACTGCGCGAGGGGCTGATGCTGGTGCACAATACCCTGACCGGACTTGGAATCCGGGACCGGATCAAGCTGATCGCATCGGCCAAGATCATCACCGCCTTTGACATCTGCCGTATCTCGGCGCTTGGCGCGGACGGGGTGAACATGGGACGCGGCTTCATGTTCGCGATCGGCTGCATCCAGGCGCAGGCTTGCCATACCGGCAAATGCCCGACCGGGATCACCACGCAGGATCCGGGCCGCTACCGGGCGCTGGTCGTGCCCGACAAGGCGCAGCGGGTGGCGCGATTCCACAAGGCCACGATGTTCGCGCTGAAGGAAGCCTGCGAAAGCAGCGGGTTGTCCCATCCCGACGCGTTCACGCCGCATCACCTGATGATCCGTACCGGCCCGCGCGAGGTGCGGTCTGCCGCGAGCCTTTATGACTGGCTGAAACCGGGCGCGCTGTTGCAGGGGGACGTGGATCATCCGGCGTTCCGCAAATACTGGCACCGGGCGCGGATCGGGGATTGGGGAATGGCCGAGGCGGCCTGGTGAGCGTTGCGCAAGATGCGGCGCAAGCAGCGTACGTTGCGTGACACAGGCTGGCAGCCGGCAGCGCAGAAAAACCAGCAAATGCCGGGCGCGACCGGTCACAGGCCGTACACCGGACCTGCACAGCCTGTACACCGCGCGGGCACCGCCTGCGAATTTCGCCGGGATGTTGCCTGTGGACGGAAGCCGTCCCGTTCGCAATCCAGGGCGGCCTGATTGCCTCATCGGTTCCTTCGGCAACACTTCCCTTGCGCCAATCCCGATCCGGAACGGCAGCTTGTCGTGCATTGCCATCATTGATACCCTCGGCGGTGAACCGGGCATCGCGAACACTCCATGTTCGAGCTACACCGACACCGCCGATACGAGGTTTCAGATCGCTCGACTTTGCCCTGGAGGCGAACAGGAAATGAACGGACTTGTCGCGACACTTGCGGTTGCGCTTTTCATGGCCGGGCCAGCCCTCGCACAATCCTTGCCGCCCGGTCTTGTCGGGCGTTGGGACGTCTCGCAGGAGGCTTGCGCCGCGTCCGGCACTTCGGTGAGCCAGATCGACATCCTGCCTGACCGGATCGACACGTTCGGCGGCAACGCCATCCTGCGAGAGGTCGAAAAGATCGGCGATGTCACCTTCGTGGCCGGCGATTTCGAGCAGCGCGAGGGGGCCGAGCAGATCGCGCCGCGTACAGGCGAATATTTCCGCTTTGACCAGCGAGACGGGCCGGACCGGATGACTTTCGTCTGGAAGGACGTACAGAGGACCGCCCTCGTCAGATGCGGAAAGGCGGTGGTGGAGAAGAAAGCCGTGGACCTCGCCCCCAGGCCGCCAGCCGCGAACGAACCGGGATATGACGGGCAGTTGCCGATCCCCCTCGGACTTTGGGTCATCGCGGGAGAATCCTGCCAGAACCCCGCCAATGCGGGCTGGCGCGTCTATGACGGCGCGGGCCTGCGCGGCGCGTCGAGCATTCGCTGCGAAATCGACGCCACCCAACGGCAAGGCGAAAGCATCCTGTTTTCGCAGCTCTGCGAGGCCAGCTATGACGGCAAGGTCCGGGCCACGCGGGACAGGATCACCATCACCGCGCCGCGACGGTTCACGCTTCTGGAAGCTGCCGGGGAAAGTCCTGACGAAGACGCTGGCCGGTCAGGCCAGGACTTCAACTGGTGCGGACCCCAACTTCGGCCGTGAACCGACGAGGGGCTGTCGATTTCGGCCAGGTGTTCCGTATGGTTCCAGCCCCGCCCGTCGAGGCATCCCGAGAGCCGACACGGACGCTACCGCGACGGCTGAACCGTTTCACTCCGCCGTCCCGCTAGGTCGCGCCCCTACATGATCGATTGCTACCATGGCGAGATCGAGGCGGCGGCCAGAGGCCCCTGCGCAGGATAGGGAGGGTCATAGGTAAGTCCTCTCAAACAGGCGAGACGGAAGGGAATCGGCAACGCGCTTTCGCATTGCAATCATGGGGCCGGACGGCCGCGAATGGCGGCCTTGAAGCCGCGATAGCACCAATGTGCCTCAATCTTGATTGATCAAGGTTTCAAACGGCTGCCATCGCGAATTCGGCTTTCCCTGTGGGCCGGAAAATTCGAAAAAACATCCGCCGCCATTTGCGCCCTGATCGAATTCACGGCTAATGGGATCGCCGGAGAGATAGCAAAACAAGAGCGTTCCGACGCCTCCGTGACCAACGAACAGAACGTCGCCTGTCTCGCAATTGCGCAAACAATCCTGAACCTCTGCGACAATACGGGCTTGAGCCGCCCTTGCGGTTTCCCAGCCCCGCACGCTTTCCTCTGGACAGCCAAAAAATTGATCCACAACGGACTCAAACTCGTCTGGCGGAAGAAAGCCAGTCGCGCTGCGATCATTCTCGTGCATTGCCTCCCGCACCTTCAGCCGGCACCCGAGTGATTTGGCCAAGGGCGTCGCTGTTTCAATTGCTTTGGTTTCGGCGCTGCTGATCACATGTCGGGTGCCAGTCAGTGCGTCAGACGCTGCAAGGGCCGCAATGCGTCCTAGGCCTACCTCGCTTAGCGACCAGTCGGGGATCGGCTTGGTCGGATCAATGACGACTTGCGGGTGCGAAAGATATCGAATGGTCCGATGCATGGCCGAATCATATCAAATTGCGAATGGTTGCGAAGTCCCGCTTTCCCGCCGATCATGCGCGGTGCGGCCGTTGTCCGGTCCCCGGCCAAGGCCGTCATCGTCGGCGCCCTACCGCTCGTTCGCGCCCTTGCCGGCGATGATGCGGTCGCGGAATCTGGTGATGCGGGCGATGCGGGTCTGGGGCTTTTTGGCGGTGGCCAGGGCGACGGCATAGCTGTTGCGGCGGCCGGGGCTCAGGGCTGCGAAGGCTTCGGCCAGTTCGCTGTCGTCGTCCAGCGCGTCCAGCAATTCCTGTGGCAGATCGCGGGCAGTATCGTCCCGGGGCGGCTTGAGGCCGCGTTCGGCGCAATCCATCGCCTGGCCCAGAAAGGCCCGGATCGCGTCGGCGCGGGCTGCGACCTGCGCCGCGTCGGTAAAGCGGATCGCGTCGGGGTGACGGGTGTTCGGGCCCTGCCGTTCCAGCAGGGCGTGGGGGTCTTTCAGCAGGGCGGCGTTGAAGAAGGTCAGCCGGAAATCGCCGCGAAAGGCGCCGATCAGCGCGATGTTGCGGCCCGAATGCATGTAGCAGGGATGCCCCCATTTCACATGTTCCGAGAGCCCGGCATCACGGCAGATCCGGCGCAGCGCCGCCAGCCCGGCGCCCCAGAGGCGGGTGGAGCAGCCGGCCGTGTCGAACCGGTCGCAGCGGCCGCACCCCTTGGTAAAGTAGTCCTCGATCCGGGTGATCATCCTGCACCCCCCGGCTAGTCGCCGTCAAAGCAACATAATGCGTGCACGCCGATCCCCTGCGCCTCCAGCACCTTTCGTCCGCCCAGATCGGGCAGGTCGATGACGAAGGCGCAACCGATCACCTCGGCGCCCAGGCGACGGCACAGCGCGATTCCCGCCGCCGCAGTCCCGCCCGTGGCCAGCAGATCGTCCACGATCAGCACGCGCTCGCCCTCGTGCAGGGCGTCGTCGTGGATTTCCATCACCGCCTCGCCATATTCCAGCGCGTAAGCCGCCGAGATGACGGGACCGGGCAGCTTGCCCTTCTTGCGGATCGGCACGAACCCGGTGGAAAGCTGATGCGCGACCGCGCCGCCCAGGATGAAGCCGCGCGCTTCCAGGCCGACCACCTTGTCGATCGGCGCGCCGGCATAGGGATGCAGCAGCTGGTCTATGGCCATGCGAAAGCCGCGCGCATCGGCAAACAGCGTGGTCACGTCGCGGAACATGATCCCCTCATGCGGGAAATCCGCGATGGTGCGGATGTAGTCCTTGACCGTCTTTGTCATTTGGGGCGTTCCATTTCGAACAGCTCATGGACGGCCGCGTAATCCATATAGCCCAGGCGCGCGATCCAGCCGCCGGCCCTGCGCGGATCGAAGCGGCCATCGAGCAGACAATCGTCGCGGATATGGATGCCGGTGACGACGCCCAGGACGGCAAAATTGGCCTTGCCCGCCAGGGGCAGGATCCGCGTCATCCGGCATTCCAGCGCGGCGGCGGCGTGGGCCACGCGCGGGCAGTCGATCGTGTCGCATTCGGCGGCCTCGATGCCCGCCGAGCGGAACTCGCTGTCGCCCGCGGGCAGGCCGGCGGAACTGGCATTGACCTGATCGCGCAGATCGCCGGTCGCGATATTGACGCAGAAACTGCCGCTTTCGGTGATCTGGGCCACGCTGTCCTTGGTGCCGTTGCGGTCGGGCTTGGCGCTGGTCGAGGCGAACATGACCTGCGGCGGGACATAGGCCACCGCGTTGAAGAAGGAATAGGGGGCGAGATTGTCGCCCATGCGCCCCCGCGTCGAGATCCAGCCGATCGGACGGGGCGCCACGATGGCATTGAACGGGTTGTGGGGCAGGCCGTGTCCGGCTTCGGGGCGATAGAACATGCGCGGCCTTCTTCTGATGTCACTGGCGCCAACCTGCCACCCCTTTGCGCCATCCGCAATGTTCCGCCCGCGGCAAGGTCGTGCTATGGCGCCCTTTTCGCAAGGAGGCGCGATGTACGAGATCTGCCCCGAGACCGCGGCCGACGAAGACGAGGTCGAGGCGCTCTACGATCTGTGTTTCGCACCGGGGCGGACCGCGCTGTCATCGTATCGTCTGCGCGACGGCGTTCCCAGGGTGGCCGATCTGTGCCTCGTGCTGCGCGACCCGAGCCGGTTCCTGATGGCGGCGATCCGCTTCTGGCCGGTCCGCGTCGCCGCAAAGCCGGTCCTGCTGCTGGGGCCCATCGCGGTTCATCCGACGGCCCAGGGCGAAGGTCTGGGCGGGCTTCTGATGCGCGACGGGCTGACGCGGGCGCGCGGGCTGGGCTGGCGCCGCGTGCTGCTGGTGGGAGACGCACCTTATTATTCGCGTTTCGGTTTCGCGCGGCTGGACGCGGTCGAGATGCCGCCGCCAACCAATCCCGACCGCGTTCTGGGACTGGAACTTCGCGCCGGGGCATGGGTTGGGGTCGTGGGACCGGTCCTGCGCGAAGAGACGCCGGAAATCGTCGCGGGGCTGGCCGAAATCGCCGCGACACCCCATATCGGGCCGGCATGTATCGAGGTCGGACATCCACGAGATGACACAGCAGGTCGCGAAACGGCAGATGGTTCTGCCACCGATCACTGATCCGGGACTTCACGCCCAGATCGACCGCCTGGCGCGGCGCTATCGGGATGCGGGCGGTCTGGGGATGGAGATCATGGAGATCGTCGGCAACAGCGCCGAGGGACTGATCGAACGTCTGCCCGCCTTTGTCCGCAGCCGCATGGACAAGATCACCCGCGCCGCGTTGAACCGCGCCTTTTCGGCCGCGTCGGGCACCCGGCGCGTGGTGCGCGACCGAGGCGACTGGTTCAACCGCATGGCCTCGACCTTCAGCGGCGCGGCAGGCGGCGTCGGCGGGCTGCCCGGCGCGATGGTCGAGTTGCCGGTCACGGTGACGCTGCTTCTGCGCTCGATGCTGGATATCGCCGCCGAGCATGGTCTGGACCCCGACAGCGACGAGGTGCGGATGGAATGCCTGCGCATCTTCGCCGCCGCCGGCCCCATGGCCGAAGATGATGGCACCGACCTGGGCCTTCTGGCGGCACGGTTGTCGGTCACCGGGCAGACGCTGCAGGGTCTGATCAGCCGGGTCGCCCCGCGCCTGTCGGTCTCGCTGGGTCAGAAACTGGCCGCGCAGGCGGCGCCGGTCTTCGGCGCGGTGGTGGGCGCCTCGATCAATTACACCTTTGCGCGCTATTATCAGGAACTGGCGCGGGTCCATTTCGGCATCATGCGGCTGGCGCGGGAGACAGGGCTTCCGCAAGAGGCGCTGACCGAGGCATTGCGGCTTTCCATCGCGCGGCTGGATCGCGACAGGGCCTGACCTCTTCTTCTTCGTTGCGCCAATACCCTCGGGGGGTCCGGGGGGCGAAGCGCCCCCGGCCGTCGCGGGACGCAATCCCGCCTCACGCCTCGTCGGCGCCCAGTTCCAGCGCCGGGGTGGGAACCTCCAGATCGTCCACCCCGAGAGGCGCCGAGGGCCGCGCCAGCCGGGCGCGCGTGATCCAGAACAGGCGGTTCTGGGCGCGGGTGATGGCAACATAGGCCAGGCGCTTCCACAGCGCGATCCCGGCTTCGGTCCGGTTCGACCAGGCGGCGGCGCTGATGTCGGGGCCGAAGACCTGCACATCGGGCCATTGCGAGCCCTGCGCCTTGTGGATCGTCACCGCCGCCCCGTGCAGGAAGGCCGCGCCCATCTGGGCGGCGAAGGGAATGAAGGGATCCTCGGCCTCGGGCATCTCGATCTTGACGATGCTCGCCACGGACAGGCGCGGATCCTCGGCGCCGATCATGTGCAGGCGGGAAAAGCCGGGCTTGCGCCCCGGCCCCAGATAGACCACCTGCGCGCCCTTGATCAGCCCCCGCGCTTCAAGGTCGATGCGCTTCTTGCGGTGCTTCAGCGGCAGTTCCAGGCCGTCGCATATCAGCGGCTCGCCGGGCAGCAGCGCGTCGCCCGGTGCGCCGAACGCGGTGCGGAAGGCATGGATCAGCCGGATCCGGGTGGCGTTGCGCCAGACCAGGACCGGGCTGCGTGCCATCAGGTCCGATTCGACACGTTCGGCCCAGATCACGCGGTCATCGACCGCGGCGGCGTCACGGACCATCCGCTCGAACCCCGCGAAATCCAGCGTTTCGTCGGACAGGGCATGGGCCAGATCCAGGATCGGGCTGTCATCTTCCTGCCGGTGGACGCGGTTCAGGATCAGACGCTGGCGCTCCGCCAGTCGATCGAACACCATCTCGCCCGACTGGCCCACGGGCGCCAACTGGGCCGGATCGCCGAACAGGATCAGGACGGGAAAGATCTCGCGCAGATCCTCGAACTGTCTTTCGTCCAGCATCGAGGCCTCGTCGATCAGGCCGACATCCAGCCCGTCCTCGCGCCGCTTCCAGCCCTTGATGAAATCCGATCCGCGCAGCCCCGCCGCCGCCAGCGCGCCGGGGATCGACGCCTGCTGGTCATAGAAGGCCCGGGCGCGGTCCAGGGCGGTTTCGGTCATGCCCTCGATGGTGGGGCGGTCGCCCTGGCCGGTCAGCCATTCGGCGATGCGTTCGTATTCCGGATCGTAGACCGGGGTATAGAGGATGCGATGAATCGTCGTCGCGGGCACGCCGCGCATCCGCAGCACGAAGGCCGCCTTGTTGGTGGGCGCCAGGACCGCGACGCTGCGCCGGTCCTTGCGCCGCCGCCCCTCGTAATCGCCGCTGACCAGATCGACCCCCGCCTTGCGCAGCGCGTCGGTGATCTGTGCCAGAAGCAGCGTCTTGCCGGAACCCGCCTTGCCGATCACCGCCATGACGCGGCCCTTGCCCGGCCCCGGGGGGCGGATTTCCTCGGCCACGAGGTCGATTCCCGCCGAAAGGAAGGTCTGGGCCAATTCGTCCCAGGCATCGGCCTGATCGGGCGACAGAACGGGGGCGGGCGAGGCGGTGGCGGCGGTCATGATTCCGGTGTATCGCGGCGCGGCGCGAAAGCCCACAATCATTGCCGCGTCCGGCGATCCGCATCCCGTCCCGGCTGCGGCGGGATCGTCGGTTCGGCGGGATGGTCCGCAACTTTTTGGGCATGTCGCCCGTGAGGGTCTATGATGGCCTCGAGGGAGGAATGCCCATGATCGAATTGTTCTTCGTGACCTGCCTGATCGACGACCCGCAGGTCTGCACCGATCACAGCCTGCTGTTCGAGGAAAGGAACGGGCTGTTCACCTGCATGCTGGAGGGCCAGAGCGAACTGGCCCGCTGGGTCGAGGCGCATCCCCGCGACCGCGTGAAAGAGTGGAAATGCCGGCGCCCCCGTCAGGGCGAAACCGCGCTTTAGGTCCGCGATGGCCGCGCGCCGCGCCGAAGCCCGCGCCCGGCCGGCCCTGTCACGCTGCAAGGGGCCCGCCCGAACCCGGATTCACGCGGCGCTGACGCTGCTTTTCGAATCAACCGCTATCCTGATCGTCGAAGGGATCCGAACCGGGGAGGAACCGGGTAAAAGGATGGACCCGAGATGATCGAATTGCTGTTTGTCACCTGCCTTTCGGCGGATCCGCAATCCTGCCGGGAGCGCAGTCTTCTGTTCATCGACATGGGCGTGACGGCCTGCATGATTCATGGTCAGCAGGAACTGGCCAGGTGGGGCGAACGCCATCCCCGCGAGACGGTGCGCGAATGGAAATGCCGCCCGGCCAGGCTGCGCGAGGTCAAGGCGTGATCCCGCAAAGGCGGCGCATGTCTAGCGCCGACCGGCTTCCAGCGCGTCCTCGAACGTGCGCAGGCCGGTTCTTGGCGCCTGCACCAGGACCGACATGTTTCCCGGCTTGTGCTGGTTGCGATACATCTTCATGTGCGCGGCCGGAATCTCGGCCCAGGGGAAAACTTCGGACATGCAGGGGTCGAGGCGGCGTTCCAGCATCAGCCTGTTGGCGGCGCTGGCCTGTTTCAGATGCGCGAAATGCGATCCCTGGATGCGCTTCTGGTGCATCCACAGATAGCGCACGTCGAAGGTGCAGTTGAACCCGGTGGTACCGGCGCAGATCACCACCATGCCGCCCTTCTTGCAGACCAGGGTGGAAACCGGGAATGTCGCCTCGCCCGGATGTTCGAAGACGATGTCGACATTGTTGCCCTTGCCGGTGAAGTCCCAGATCGCCTTGCCGAACTTGCGCGCCTCGGTAAACCATTCCCTGTATTCGGGCGTGCCCACCTTGGGCAACTGGCCCCAGCAGTTGAATTCCTTGCGGTTGATGACGCCCCTGGCGCCCAGGCCCATGACGAAATCGCGCTTGTCCTCTTCGCTGATGACGCCGATCGCGTTGCCGCCGGCGGCGTTGATCAACTGGATCGCGTAGGATCCGAGGCCGCCCGAGGCGCCCCAGACCAGCACGTTCATGCCGGGTTTCAATTCGTGCGGCTCATGGCCGAACAGCATCCGGTAGGCGGTGGCCAGCGTCAGCGTGTAGCAGGCCGATTCCTCCCATGTCAGGTGGCGCGGGCGCGGCATCAGTTGCTGCGCCTGGACATTGGTGAACTGGGCGAAGCTGCCATCCGGGGTCTCGTAGCCCCAGATCCGCTGGGTCGGCGAATACATCGGGTCGCCGCCGTTGCATTCCTCGTCGTCGCCGTCATCCTGGTTGCAGTGGATCACGACCTCGTCGCCGACCTTCCAGCGTTTCACCTTGTCGCCCACGGCCCAGACGATCCCCGAGGCATCCGAACCGGCGATGTGGTAGTCCGCCTTGTGGCCGTCAAAGGGGCTGATCGGCTGACCCAGGCCGGCCCAGATGCCATTGTAGTTGACCCCCGCCGCCATCACCAGGACCAGCACTTCGTGGCTGTCGATGACCGGGGTGTCCACGACCTCGATCTGCATGGCCTTGTCAGGCTCGCCATGTCTTTCACGGCGGATGGTCCAGGCATGCATCTGCTTTGGCACATGACCCAGGGGAGGCATCTCTCCGATCTCGTAGAGATCCTTCTGGGGCGCGTCATAGGGCGCGATCGGGGTCGGGGCGTCGAGGGCCATCAGCGTCTCCTGTTCTTGCCGCGACGCAGAATCGCCGCGCGGGATCGGGCTTGTCGTAAAATGCGTCACGCAACATTGCAACCCTTTTAGGGCCTGTATTGTAATTTTGTGTCGGATAAAATCATGGTCATGCCGCATTGCGGCGAATTGACGGCGTATGAATATTTCGGTATCGGGTCATGGACCGGAAGATTGTTGCGAGGTGATCCGCATGGCCCCCAAAGACAAGCCCTGGCTGTTCCGCACCTATGCGGGCCATTCGACGGCTGAAAAGTCGAACGCGCTGTATCGCGGCAATCTGGCCAAGGGGCAGACCGGGCTGTCGGTGGCCTTCGATCTGCCGACCCAGACGGGCTATGACAGCGATCACGTCCTGGCGCGCGGCGAGGTCGGCAAGGTCGGGGTGCCGATCTGCCATCTGGGCGACATGCGGACCCTGTTCGATGCGATCCCGCTGGAGCAGATGAACACCTCGATGACGATCAACGCGACCGCGCCCTGGCTGCTGTCGCTGTATATCGCGGCCGCCGAGGAGCAGGGCGCGGACATATCGAAATTGCAGGGCACGGTGCAGAACGACCTGATCAAGGAATACCTGTCGCGCGGCACCTATATCTGTCCGCCCAAACCGTCGCTGGCAATGATCACCGACGTCGCCGCCTATACGCGCCAGCACCTGCCGAAATGGAACCCGATGAATGTCTGTTCCTATCACCTGCAAGAGGCCGGGGCGACACCGCAGCAGGAACTGGCCTATGCGCTGGCCACCGCCATCGCGGTGCTGGACGACCTGAAGGGCAAGGTGTCCGACGCCGATTTCCCGGCGATGGTCGGGCGGATCAGCTTTTTCGTGAACGCGGGCATCCGCTTCGTCACCGAATTGTGCAAGATGCGCGCCTTTACCGAATTGTGGGACGAGATCACCGCCCGGCGCTATGGCATCGAGGATCCGAAATTCCGCCGGTTCCGCTATGGCGTGCAGGTCAACAGCCTGGGCCTGACCGAGCAGCAGCCCGAAAACAACGTCTATCGGATCCTGCTGGAAATGCTGGCGGTGACGCTGTCAAAGTCCGCGCGGGCGCGCGCCGTGCAACTGCCCGCCTGGAACGAGGCGCTTGGCCTGCCCCGGCCTTGGGATCAGCAATGGTCGCTTCGGATGCAGCAGATCCTGGCCTACGAGACCGACCTGCTGGAATACGAGGATCTGTTCGACGGCAACCCGGCCATCGAGCGGAAGGTGAACGAGTTGAAGGATGGCGCGCGCGGCGAATTGCGCCTGCTGGACGAGATGGGCGGCGCCATCGCGGCCATCGACTACATGAAATCGCGGCTGGTCGAGGCCAATGCCGAACGGCTGAACCGGGTCGAGGCGGGCGAGACGGTGGTGGTCGGCGTCAATCGCTGGCAGCAGGGCGAGCCATCGCCGCTGACGGCCGGCGATGGCGGGATCATGGTCGTCGATCCGGCGGTCGAACAGGACCAGATCGACCGGCTGGCCGAATGGCGCGCGGGCCGGGACGATGCGGCGGTCAAGTCCGCGCTGGACGCCCTGCGGGCGGCGGCATCGGGGGGATGGAACGTGATGGAGCCATCCATCGCGGCGGCGAAGGCGGGCGTGACGACGGGCGAATGGGCGGGCGTGATGCGCGCGGTGCACGGCGAATATCGCGGTCCCACAGGCGTGTCGGCCAGCCCCTCGAATCGGACCGAGGGGCTGGAGGATATCCGCGAGGCCGTCGATGCGGTCAGCACGCGGCTGGGCCGGCGGCTGAAATTCGTGGTCGGCAAGCCGGGGCTGGACGGGCATTCCAACGGTGCCGAACAGATCGCCTTTCGTGCCCGCGATTGCGGCATGGACATCACCTACGAGGGGATCCGGCTGACGCCCGAACAGATCGTGACCGCGGCGCAGGATCAGCAGGCGCATGTCGTCGGCCTGTCGATCCTGTCGGGCAGTCACCTGCCGCTGATCGAGGATCTTCTGGACCGGATGCGCGGGGCCGGGCTGGGTCATGTCCCGGTGATCGTCGGCGGCATCATCCCCGACGAGGACGCCGCGCGACTGCGCGCGATGGGCGTCGCCCGCGTCTATACGCCCAAGGATTTCCAGCTGAACACGATCATGATGGATATCGTGGCCCTGGTGGAACCGGGGGCGGCGGCGGCATGAAGGCTGCTTGCGAAATGCAGGACGCCGCCCGAAGGGGCGGCGTCCCGATGGCGTGGCGAGGGGCGATCAGAAGCCCAGGCCGGCATACTTGTTCTTGAACCGGGACACACGGCCGCCGGTGTCCATCAGGCGCGAGGAACCGCCGGTCCAGGCCGGGTGGCTGGACGGATCGATGTCCAGCGACAGCGAATCGCCCTCGGCGCCCCAGGTCGAACGGGTCTGGTAGACGGTCCCGTCCGTCATCTTGACGTCGATCATGTGATAATCGGGGTGGATGTCTTTTTTCATCGGATGACCTCTCAGGCGTCGGCTTTGGGCTTGTAATTGGTCTTTTCGGCGATGCGGGCCGATTTGCCGCGGCGGTCGCGCAGGTAATACAGCTTGGCACGCCGCACCTTGCCGCGACGCACCACCTCGATCGCGTCGATATTGGTCGAATACAGCGGAAACACACGCTCCACGCCTTCGCCAAAGCTGATCTTGCGCACGGTGAAGCTGGCGCCGATGCCGCTGCCGCCCTTGCGCGCGATGCAGACGCCCTCATAGGCCTGCACGCGGGTCCGGGTGCCCTCGGTCACCTTGTAGCCGACGCGAACGGTGTCGCCGGCCTTGAAGTCGGGGATGGTCTTGCCAAGCTCGGCGATCTGCTCGGCTTCGAGTTCTGCGATCAGGTTCATCGCTTTGGTTCCTTGTCATGCTCGCGGTGTTTCCGCGATTGGTCTGATGCGCCCGAGAGCTGTCGGTCCTTTGCCGGGTCCATACGGGTTTCCTCGTATGCCCGCCACAGGTCGGGGCGGCGTTCCTTGGTCAGCCTTTCGGCTTCGTCGCGTCTCCAGGTGGCGATGGCCGCGTGATTGCCAGACATGACGACATCCGGGATCCTGCGGCCGTCCCATTCGGCGGGGCGCGTGTAGTGCGGGTGTTCAAGCAGACCCTCGGAAAAGGATTCCTCGGCCAGCGACGCCTGATTCCCCAGCACGCGCGGTATAAGGCGGATGGTCGCGTCTATCAAGACCTGAGCCGCCAGCTCTCCTCCGGTCAGGACATAATCGCCGATGCTGATCTCCTCGATCCCGCGGGCATCCAGAATGCGCTGGTCCACGCCTTCGAACCGGCCGCAGACAAGGGTCACGCCGGGGCCCTGCGCCAGCGCGCGGGCGCGGGCCTGGGTCAGCGGGCGTCCGCGCGGCGACAGATAGATCACCGGCAGGGCCGGATCGGCCTGATCCAGCGCCGCGGCCATCACGTCGGGGCGGATCACCATGCCCGCGCCGCCGCCCGCGGGCGTGTCATCGACATTGCGATGCCTGCCGATCCCGTGGTCGCGCAGGGCGATGGTGTGCAGGTTCCACAAGCCCTGGGTCAGGGCCTTGCCGGTCAGCGACAGGCCCAGGATGCCGGGAAACGCCTCGGGGAACAGGGTGACGACATGGGCGGTCCACGCGCCCGCCACCCGTGGCGGGGCGATCAGTTCGCGCGGGCGCAGGCTGCTGGCGATGGACAGGCGGCCGTGCGATTTCGGCTGGCCGGTCATTGGTCGCTGCCGGGCGGGTCGGCGACGATGCGTCCCGCGGCCAGATCGACGGTCGGCACGACCTGGCGGGTGAAGGGCAGCAGAATCTGGTCCCTGCCCACGACTTCCAGGATGTCGCCCGCGCCGTGATCGAAGATCGCGCGCACCCGGCCCAGCACCTGCCCGCCGGTATCGACGACCTCCAGCCCGATCAGATCGGCATGGTAGAATTCGTCGTCGGGCAGCGAGGGAAGGGCCGCGCGCGGCGCCCACAGGGTGGTGCCACGCAGCGCCTCGGCGGCCTCGCGGGTGGTGATGCCCGACAGGCGGGCGCCAAGGCCGCCGGTGACGGGGCGGGTCAGCGTCACGGCAAAGCTGCGCTTGCCGTCCTCGCTGGTCAGCGGACCATAGCCGGCGATGTCGCCTGGCTGGGCGCAGAAGCTTTTCAGCCGCACCTCGCCACGGACCCCGAAGGCCCCGGCGATGGCGCCGACGCAGATGCGATCCTCGGCCATGGCTTCCCCCGCTGCAAGAATGGCCGGCGACGGATTCGCCGGCCGTGTCGCTGCACCGCCTTATTCGGCGGCGGCTTCTTCGGCCGGGGCGGCGGATTTCGCGGCCTTTTCCTCGGCGCGTTTCTTCGCCTTGTCGCCCGGCTCGGCCTTTTTCATGTTCTTGCGGTCGGCCTTGTCGCGAACGCCGGCCGATTCCAGAAAACGGGCCACACGATCGGTCGGCTGGGCGCCATGATCCAGCCAGTGCTGAACGCGCTCCATGTCCATCTTCACGCGATCCTCGCTGTCTTTCGGCAGCAGCGGGTTATAGGTGCCCAGCTTTTCCAGAAAGCGGCCGTCGCGCGGCTTGCGCGTATCGGCGACGACGATGGCGTAGTGGGGGCGCTTCTTGGAACCACCACGGGCGAGACGGATCTTGACGGCCATTCGAGTTTCTCCTTTGAAATGGCTGGTTTCGCTGCGTTTCGCAGCCTAGGATTGAAGGGTTTCGTGGTGCCGGATCACTTCGGCGATCACGAAGTTCAGGAATTTGCGCGCGAATTCCGGGTCCAGATCGGCTTCGCGCGCGAGGCGTTCCAGCCGCTCGATCTGGGCCGCCTCACGGTCGGGATCGGACGGAGGAAGGTCGTGCCGGGCCTTGAGGCGGCCGACGGACTGGGTGTGCTTGAACCTTTCGGCCAGCGTATAGACAAGGATCGCGTCCAGCCGGTCGATGCTGGCGCGATGGTCCTTCAGCAGTTCCGCCGCACGGGTTGCGGTATCACTCATGCGGCATGTCCTTCACGAGGGGACGGGCAGGGATGGCGATAGACCAGGCACGGCGTGTCGAAATCCGGCCCCCGCGCGGTCTTGTCCAGCGTCGCGCCCAGTCTTTCGGCCAGCGCGATCGAGCGTGCGTTCTGCGGATCGATATAACTGACGGCGGTCTTCCAGCCGAGGCTGCCGAAGGCGTGGTCGCGGGCGGCCGTGGCGGCTTCGCAGGCAAAGCCCTTGCCCTCGGCTTCGCGCGACCAGAGTGTCCAGCCGATTTCCGGTTCGGGCCATGTTTCGGGATACCAGGGACCGGTCATTCCCAGCGGGCTGTCGTCATCCTGACGGGTGAAGATGAACGATCCCCAGCCGCGCATGACCCAGTGGCCGATGACATGGCCAAAGGCCCGCCATGCCTTGCCATCGTCGAAATCGGCCGGGCGGATGAACCGCGACCGGTCGCTGGCCGCGAAATCGCGCCAGAACGGCCAGTCGGCGGCCACGGGCGCGCGCAGCACCAGCCGTTCGGTCCTCAGGGTCGGAGCAGGGGAGAGCCGGATCATTTCTTGCCGAACATGCCGCCGAAGCCGCCGGGCAGGCCGGCCTTGGACAGATCGCCGCCCAGACCCTTGGGATCCTGCAGCAGCTTCGTCGCCTCGGCCATCCTGGCGGGATCGACATCGCCCATCTCGGGCAGGCCGCCGCCCTTGCCCGTCATTGCGCGCATCGCCTGTTTCAGCATCCCGCCCTTGCCCATCTTGCCGATTTTCTTCATCGTATCGGCCATTTGGCGCTGCATCTTCAGAAGACGGTTCAGCTCGGCCACGTCCAGCCCGGCGCCGGCCGCGATGCGCTTCTTGCGACTGGCCTGCAACAGCGCGGGATTGGCGCGTTCCTTCTTGGTCATGGAATTGATCAGCGCCACCTGACGGCGCATTGCGGTGTCGTCCATGCCCGCCGCCTCGGCCTGCCTGGCCATCTTCTGCATGCCGGGCATCATGCCCATGATCGACTGCATCCCGCCCATCTTCTGCATCTGTTCAAGCTGGCCCTTGAGGTCGTTCATGTTGAACAGGCCCTTCTGGAACCGCTTCATCATGCGTTCGGCCTGTTCGACCTCCAGCACCTCCTGCGCCTTCTCGACCAGCGCCACGATGTCGCCCATGCCGAGAATGCGGCCGGCGATTCGCTGCGCGTCGAACGCCTCGAGCGCGTCCATCTTTTCGCCAAGGCCGACGAAGCGGATCGGCTTGCCGGTGACGGCGCGCATCGACAGCGCCGCGCCGCCGCGTCCATCGCCGTCCATCCGGGTCAGCACCACGCCCGAGACGCCGACCTTGCCGTCGAATTCGGTCGCCACGTTCACCGCGTCCTGACCGGTCAGGCCATCGACGACCAGCAGGGTTTCGCGCGGAGCGGCGATGTCGCGGACGGCCTGCACCTCGTCCATCAGCACCTGGTCGATATGCAGTCGGCCGGCGGTGTCCAGCATGTAGACGTCATAGCCGCCCAGGCTGGCCTGCTGTTTCGCGCGCTGCGCGATCTGCACCGCCGTCTGGCCGGGCACGATCGGCAGCGTATCGACGCCGATCTGCTGGCCCAGAATCGCAAGCTGCTCCATCGCGGCGGGGCGGTTGGTGTCGAGGCTGGCCATCAGCACGCGCTTCTTCTCGCGGTCCTTCAGGCGCTTGGCCAGCTTTGCCGTGGTCGTGGTCTTGCCCGAGCCTTGCAGCCCGACCATCAGGATCGGCGCCGGCGGGTTGTCGATGCGCAGCGCCTCGGGCGCGTCCTCGCCCTGCAGCACCCTGATCAATTCGTCATGGACGATCTTGACGACCTGCTGGCCGGGCGTGACGGATTTCGTCACTGCCGAGCCGGTCGCCTTGGCGGTGATCGATTTCACGAAGCTGCGCGCGACCGGCAGCGAGACGTCGGCTTCCAGCAGCGCGACGCGCACCTCGCGCATGGCGGCGGTCACGTCCTCTTCGCTGAGCGCGCCCTGCTTGGTCAGGCGGTCGAAGACGCCGCCAAGCCGGTCGGACAGGTTCTCGAACATCGCGGGCCTCCTGAATCGGTCCAAAGCGGTCTTGCCCCCGTGGGCGCAACGCGCTGACGGGGGGCGATCCCCGCGTCGGACGGGGACCGGAAGGCACATCCTTCCGGGAATCCGGGATCACATAGGCAAAAACGGCCACCGAGTCAACGATGGCCGTCCCAAAATGCGGTGGCCGGATCAGGCGGCCAGATTGTCCACGGCCTGCCGCGCGCGGGCCAGACCGGCCTCGCGGTCCATGGCCAGCCGGTCGGCGGCGACGAATTCCACGTCTGTGATGCCCAGGAAACCCAGGATATGGCGCAGGTAGCCCGAGGCGAAGTCCAGATCGGAGCCCAGCGGCGTCCCGGCCGAGGAATAGGCGATGATGGCGCGCTTGCCCTTCAGCAACCCTTCGGGACCGGCTTCCGTATAGCGGAAGGACAATCCGGCGCGGGCGATCTGGTCCAGCCAGTTCTTCAATTGCGCGGTGATCGCGAAATTGTAGACGGGCGAGCCGATGACCAGCACGTCGGCATCCCGCACCTCGGCCAGATAGGCGTCGGCGGTCTCGATCAGCCTGCGTTGTCCGGCGGTGGGGCTTTCCGGGGCCAGACGGACGGCGTGGAACCAGTCGGTGTCGATGGCGGGCACGCCGGCATTGAGGTCGCGATAGGTGACGGCGGCGTCGGGATTGGCCGCTTTCAGCTTGGCGATGATGTCGGCGGTCAGCTTGCGCGAGACCGAGGCCTCGCCGGTGATGGCGCTGTCGATATGAAGGATCTGCATCCGAAGGCTCCTTAAAGGCTGCATGCCGGATTTAGGTCTATGCGCCAGAGAACGAAAGGGCCATAAACGCGCAGGCTCTGTGCGGAGATGCACATGAATATCGGAAGTTGGGATGACATCAGGATTGCCTTGGCGGTCGCCCGGTCCGGGACGGTCAGCGGCGCGGCCGAGGCCCTGGGCGTTCACCATGCGACCGTGATCCGCCGGATCGACGCGCTGGAGGCGCAACTGGGCACGCGCCTGTTCCAGCGGCATCCGCGCGGCTATGCGCTGACCGAGCCGGGGCAGGCGCTGCTGCAGGTGGCGCGCGACACCGACGAGCGTTTCGCCCAGCTTGCCGCGCAGATCGGCGGCGCGGGCGACCGGATCGAGGGTGAACTGGTCGTGACCTCGTTGCCCGGTCTGTCGGATCTGGTCATGCCGCGCCTGATCGGTCTGCTGCGGCGCCATCCGGGGCTGCGGCTGAATTATGTCACCGATGTGCGTCTGTTCCGGCTGGCCGCGGGCGAGGCGCATGTGGCTATCCGCGCCGGAACCCGCCCGACCGAGCCCGATTACGTCGTGCGCCGGATGACCGATCTGCCGCAATCGCTGTATGCGACGGCCGGGTATCTGAAGGACCATGGCGATCCGGCCGATCTGGCGCGGCAGCGGCTGGCGCTGCCCGGCCCCGAGGCGCGCAACGCGCCGCTCATGCGCTGGCTGGCGGCCCGGACCCCCCCGGATGCGGTGGTCATGACGGCGAACGACACCGCCGCGCGCGAGGCGGTGATCCGCGCCGGGCTGGCGATGGGACCGCTGCCGCCCGCCCGCGCGGCGGGGCTGGTCGAGGCGCTGAGCCTGCCCGAATGGAGCTCGGCCCTGTGGCTGGTGACGCATGTGGACCTGCACCGCACGCCCAAGGTGCAGGCGGCGGTCGCGGCCCTGCGCGGCGATTGACGGAGTTGCGGGGGCAGCCCGGACGCGGCGCCCTCCCGCGCCCGGCCGGGATTGAAAGCGGCTTTCATCCCCGCGCGGCCTGACGCAGAGTGCCGCCCCAAGGAGGAACCCGCCATGACCGACGCCCACCCGATCAGCCGCTTTCCCGTGCCCGATCCGGCCAGCCTGCCCGACGATATCCGGCTCGCGATCGCCAAGGTCGCCGAAAAATCGGGTTTCGTGCCCAATGTGTTTCTGGCGCTGGCCCATCGCCCGGCCGAATTTCGCGCCTTCTTCGCCTATCATGACGCGCTGATGGACAAGGACGAGGGGCTGACCAGGGCCGAGCGGGAATTGATCGTGGTCGCGACCAGCGGGCTGAACCAGTGCCAGTATTGCGTCGTGGCCCATGGCGCGATCCTGCGGATCCGGGCGAAAAACCCGCTGATCGCGGACCAGGTGGCGGTGAACTGGCGCAAGGCGGATCTGGAACCGCGCGAGCGGGCGATGCTGGCCTATGCCGAGAAGGTGGCGCTGAATGCGCAACAGATCGGTGAAGCCGATCACGCGACCCTGCGCGAGGCCGGTTTCAGCCCGGACGAGATCTGGGATATCGGTGCCATTGCGGCCTTTTTCGGGATGTCGAACCGGCTGGTCAATGCGGGCGATATCCGGCCCAACGACGAGTTCTACCTGCTGGGGCGGATGTGAAGCCGCCGCAGGCGCCGCTGCCGCCCGGCCAAATGGCGATCTCGGCGCGGATGGAGTCGGAAGACTGGGCGCTGCTTTTGCTGCTGTCGCTGCTGTGGGGCGGATCGTTCTTCCTGATTTCGATCGCGCTGACCGGCCTGCCGGTGCTGACCATCGTCGCCCTGCGGCTGCTGGTGGCGGCGCTGGTTCTGTGGGCGATCGTGGCCGCGACCGGGCGCAGGCTGCCGCGCGATCCGGCGATCTGGCGCGCGTTTCTGGTCATGGGCGTGCTGAACAATGCCATTCCCTTCAGCCTGATCGTCTGGGGACAAACCGAGATTCCGTCCGGGCTGGCCTCGATCCTGAACGCGACGACACCGCTCTGGACGGTCTTGGTCACCGCCGCCCTGCTGGCGGACGAACGCGCCAGCCCGCGCAAGATCGCGGGAGTGGTGCTGGGACTGGGCGGCGTGGCGGTGATGATCGGTCTGGATGCGCTGGCGGGGCTGGGTCAGGCGATTTGGCCGCAATTGGCGATCCTGGGAGCCGCGATTTCCTACGCCTTCGCCAACAGCTTCGGGCGACGGTTTCGGCGCGGAGGTGTCGATCCGGTGGTGACGGCGGCGGGGATGGTGACAGGCAGCGGCGCGGTGCTGATCCCGCTGGCTTTGGCGATCGAGGGCTTGCCCGGCAGCGCCTCGGCGCAGGCATGGCTGGCCGTGCTGACGCTGGGCGTCGCCGGGACCGGACTGGCCTATGTGCTGTATTTCCGCATTCTCGGCCGCGCGGGGGCGACGAATATCTCGCTGGTGACATTCCTTGTGCCGGTTTCGGCGATCCTTCTGGGCTGGCTGTTTCTGGGCGAGACACTGGGTATCGCGCATCTGCTCGGCATGGGCCTGATCGCGGCCGGGCTGGCCCTGATCGACGGGCGGCTGATCGGGGCGCGCGGATGATCGCGCGGGCGCAAGCCCTGCGGGGTCATGCCGCGATGCTTCTGTTCTCGGCGCTGGTGGCGGGGTCTTTCTCGCTGGGCGCGCGGGCGGCCAACCTGATCGACCCGGCGGCGATCACTGCCGCGCGCTTTGTGATCGCCGCCGCGCTGATCGCGGCTTTCGCCTTCGCCGCCGGTCCGGGGGTGCCGCGGACGGCGTTTCGCGCGCCCTGGCGCTATCTGCTGCTGGGCGGGGTCTTTGCCAGCTATTTCGTGCTGATGTTCCAGGGCCTGAAGACCGCGGCCCCGGTCAGCGCCAGCGCGGTCTTCACGCTGACGCCGCTGATGGCGGCGGGCTTTGGCTGGCTGCTGATGCGGCAGCGGCTGACGGGCCGCATGGCCGCGGCGCTGGCCCTTGGCGGCGCCGGCGCGCTATGGGTGATCTTTCGCGGCGATCCGGCCGCGATGGCGCGGCTGGAATTCGGACGCGGCGAGGGGATCTATCTGGCCGGTTGCGTGGCCCATGCCCTCTACACGCCGCTGGTCAGACGGCTGAACCGGGGTGAAAGTCCCGTCGTGTTCAGTCTCGGCACGCTTCTGGCCGGGGCGGGGGTGCTGATCCTGTGGGGCTGGGGGCCGATTTGGGCGACGGACTGGACGGCCCTGCCCGGCATCGTCTGGATCACGCTGCTTTATGTCGCGATCCTCGCCAGCGCCGTGACCTTCGTGCTGGTGCAATACGCGACGCTGCGCCTGCCCGCCGCGAAGGTCATGGCCTATACCTATCTGACGCCGGTCTGGGTCATCGTGCTGGAGGCTGCGATGGGGCAGGGCCTGCCGGGCAGTGTCGTGGCACCGGGAATCGGCGCCACCCTGCTGGCGCTGTGGATGCTGCTGCGCGAGGACGAACCGGCATCCCTGCGGCAGCCCTGACGCAGGCGTGAGCTTTCCGTGAAGGCCCGCTTTCCTTCCTTGCGGCGCGCCGCTAGGGTCCGGCCGAACGAAGGCAAGAAGAGGCGATCCGTGGCGCATATCATCGTCGTGGGCAACGAAAAGGGCGGGTCCGGCAAGTCCACGACCTCGATGCATGTGGCGACCGCTCTGGCGCGGATGGGACATCGCGTCGGCGGGCTGGATCTGGACGTGCGCCAGCGCAGTTTCGGCCGCTATCTGGAAAACCGCGCCGCCTTCGTGAAGCGCAAGGAACTGGACCTGCCGACGCCGATGCTGGGCCATCTGGGCGAGGGCAGCGATCCCTTGACCCCGGCGCTGACCGCGCTGGAGGCGGAATGCGATTTCATCCTGCTGGATTGTCCGGGTTCGCATACCAAGCTCAGCCAGATGGCGCATACGCTGGCCGATACGCTGCTGACGCCGATGAACGACAGTTTCGTCGATTTCGACCTGCTGGCGCGGATGTCGCCCGAGGGCAAGGTGCTGGGTCCGTCGATCTATGCCGAGATGGTCTGGGCCGCCCGGCAGATGCGCGGGCAGGCGGGGGCCGGGCCGATCGACTGGCTGGTGCTGCGCAACCGGCTTGGCACCCAGGCCATGCACAACAAGCGCAGGGTGGGCGGGGCGCTGGACACGCTGTCCCGGCGCATCGGCTTTCGCGTCGCGCCGGGCTTTTCCGAGCGCGTCGTCTTTCGCGAATTGTTCCCGCGCGGGCTGACGCTTCTGGACCTGAAGGATATCGGCACCGAGACCTTGAACATGTCCAACATCGCCGCCCGCCAGGAATTGCGCGACCTGATCGGCGAATTGCGGTTGCCGGGCGTTTCCGTCACTTTCTAGAAGCTTCCGCAGGGGCAACGCGGTGCCGGCATTGTTGGCGGCGGCATGAGACACTATCTTACGCGCGCTCAAGATATGAAAAACGCGGCGGTTTCCTGATGCGAGTGTTGGCCTTCCTTGTCGTTGTCCTCGGGTCCGCCTTGCCCGGATGGGCCCAGGACGCCGCGTCGGGCAGCGAGGCCGTGGCGCAAAGCGTGCCCGCGGTCACGGTCGCGCCGGCAAGGCGCGCCGAGGTGCAGGCGCGGGTGCCGGTATCCGGGACCCTGGTCGCCCGCCAGAAGGTGCAGGTCTTTCCGCAGGTTTCGGGCTATGAAATCACCGAAATTCTGGTCGAGGCCGGCGATCAGGTCGAAAAGGGCGATGTGCTGGCACGGCTTTCGACCGATACGCTGGCGGCGCAGCTGGCCCAGGCCGAGGCCGAATATCAGCGCGCCAGGGCCGGGGTCGGCCAGGCGCGCAGCAACATCGACAGCGCCGAGGCTTCGCTGACCCAGGCCCAGACATCGCTGGATCGCGCCCGCAGGCTGCGCGAGGGCGGGAACGCATCGCAATCGACCCTGGACGACGCGGTCGCGGCCGAGGCGAATGCGCGGGCGCAGGCTGCATCGGCCCGCGACGGGCTGGCCGTCGCCCAGGCGCAGCTGGCCCAGGCCGAAGCCGCGCGCCGCATCGCCAAGCTCAACCTGGACCGGGCGACGATCCTGGCGCCGGTCCCGGGGCTGGTCGTGGCGCGGAACGCCGAACTGGGCGCGCTTGCCGGCGCCTCCGCGGAACCCCTGTTCAGCCTGATCGCCGATGGCGCCGTCGAGATGGAGGCCGAGGTGATCGAGACCGCGCTGCGGCAGTTGAAGATGGGCGATCCGGCCGAAATCAGCGCGGCGGGTCTGGGCAAGGTCGATGGCCGGGTGCGGCTGATCCCGGCCTCGGTCGATCCGGTCACGCGGCTTGGCCTGATGCGGATCTCGCTGGATGCGCAGGCGGGACTGCGCACGGGCCTTTTCGCCAGCGGCTGGGTCATCACCGCCCGCCGCGACGCGGTGACGGTGCCGGCAACGGCGGTTCTGTCGGATTCCCAAGGCGACAGGGTTCAGGTCGTGGCCGATGGCCGCGTCGAAAGCCGCCCGGTCCGGGCCGGGCTGCTATGGGATGGCCAGCGCGAGATCGTCGAGGGAGTGACCGAGGGCGAACAGGTGATCGCGCGGTCGGGTGCATTCTTCCGTGACGGCGATCAGGTGCGGGCGATCTCGGCCGAGGCCGCGACAACGGCCGAGGCCGGGACCGCGAATGAAGCTGGTGCAAGGGCGGCGGCGGCGATTGCGCCGGCCGACGATCAATCGGCCGATGCCGGTCAGAAGGCACGGCGATGAATTTCTCGACCTGGTCGATCCGCCACCCGGTGCCGCCCATCGCGGTTTTTCTGGTGTTGCTGGTCGTCGGATTGTTCAGCTTTTCGCGGCTGCCGGTGACGGCGATGCCGAATATCGACCTGCCCATCGTCAGCGTGACCATCGCCCAGCCCGGTGCCGCGCCCTCGGAACTGACAAGCCAGGTGGTCCAGCCTGTCGAGGACAGCATTTCCTCGATCACCGGGGTGCGGCACATCACCTCGACGGCGACCGACAGCAGCGCCAGCATCACCGTCGAATTCGAACTGGAAACCGACAGCGACCGCGCGGTCAACGATGTCAAGGACGCGGTCTCGACGATCCGGGCCGAACTGCCCGAAAGCATCAGCGAACCCATCATCCAGCGCGTCGATGTGACCGGCTTTCCGATCCTGACCTATGCGGTCAGCGACCCGACCCAGACCATCGAGGGCCTGTCGAAATTCGTCGATGACGTGATCGGGCGCGAATTGTCCACCGTCAGCGGCGTCGCCAAGACCTCGCGGATCGGCGGGGCCGAACGCCAGATCAAGGTTGATCTGGATCCCGACCGGCTGCTGGCGCAGGGTCTGACGGCGGCCGGGATCTCGGATCAGTTGCGGGCCAAGAACATCGACACGGGCGGTGGCCGGGGCGATCTGGCCGGGACCGAATATTCCATCCGCACGCTGGGAGCCGCCGACAGCGTGGCGCAACTGGCCGCCACCCCCATCGCCATCGCGGACGGCCGCACGATCCGGCTGGATCAACTGGGCGACGTCACGGATGGCGCCAGCGACGAACGCAGCTTTGCGCTGCTGGATGGCCAGCCGGTCGTGGCCTTCGGGGTCTATCGCGCCTCGGGCGAATCCGATCTGGGCGCGGGCGACGGCACCAAGGAACGGCTGCAGCAGATCCGCGAGCGTTACCCCAATACCCGCATCACCCTGATCGACGATTCGACCACCTATACCGAAGCCAGCTATACCAGCGCGATGGAGACGCTGTATGAAGGTGCGGCGCTGGCGGTAATCGTGGTGTTCCTGTTCCTGCGCAACTGGCGTGCAACGCTGATTGCCGCCGTCGCGCTGCCCTTGTCGATCATCCCGACCTTCTTCGTGATGCAGTGGCTGGGTTTTACCCTGAACGGGATAAGCCTTCTGGGGATCACGCTGGTCACCGGCATCCTTGTCGATGATGCCATCGTCGAGATCGAGAACATCGAACGCCATATCGGCATGGGCCTGCCGCCCTACGAGGCCAGCGAGGAAGCCGCGGAAGAGATCGGCCTGACGGTCATCGCGATCAGCTTTTCCATCGTCGCAGTTTTCGCGCCGGTCAGCTTCATGGGCGGGATTCCGGGGCAGTATTTCAAGCAGTTCGGCCTGACTGTCGCGGTGTCGGTCCTGTTCTCGCTGCTGGTGGCGCGGATCATCACGCCGATGCTGGCGGCCTATTTCATGCGCGGCAAGGTCCATGACGCGAACCGTCGCGACGGATTCGTCATGCGCGGGTTGATGTCGGTCTGCCGCTGGACCATGCGCCATCGCGGGCTGACGCTGCTTGCCGGTATCGCGATCTTCGCGGGTTCGATCTATTCCGCGACCCTGCTGCCGACCGAATTCATCCCGGCGCAGGATGTCGGCCGCAGCCAGATCAGGCTGGAAATGCCGCCCGGCTCGACCATCGACGAGACCGAGAACGGCGCCCGCCGGATCACCGCGCAGATCGGCGAGGTGCCCGAGGTCCGGTCGGTCTTCAGCTACTCGGATGGCAGCGACGTCACCGAGGCGCGGGTGATGATCAATTACGGTCCCAAGGAAGATCGCGAGCGGTCGCAATTCGACCTTGAGGCGCAGCTGAAGCAACGTCTGTCGGACATGCCCGACATGCGGATCAATTTCCAGAACGAGAACGGCGAGAACGACCTGACGATCAGCGTTCTGGGCACGACCGAGGAGGGCGCGGCACTGGCCGCCCAGCGTCTGGCCTCGGCGATGAGCCGGCTGCCGACGCTGGAGGGCGTGACGACCTCGGCCAGCCTGCAGCGCCCCGAGATCCAGATCCTGCCCAAGGCCGATATCGCGGCCCAGCTTGGCGTGTCCGCCAGCGCCATGGCGACGACGCTGCGGGTTGCCACGCTGGGCGATACCGAGGCGAACCTCGCCAAGTTCAATACCGGCGACGAGCAGGTGCCCATTGTCGTGCGGCTGAACCAGGCCGCGCGCGACGACCTGATGCGGGTTCAGACCCTGCGTGTGCCAAGCTCGGCCGGGCAGGTGCCGCTGGCCACGGTGGCCGATGTCACCCTGTCGGCCGGCGCGACCGAGATCGGGCGCTATGACCGGCAATACCAGACCAAGGTCGGCGCCAATCTTGCCGATGGCTCGCTGCTGGGGCCGGTCAATGCCCAGGTGACCGAATTGCAGAACCGGATCGAGATGCCGCCCGGAACACGGATCCAGGCCGCGGGCGATGCCGAGATCATGGGCGAGGTTTTCGGCGCCTTCGGCACCGCGATGGGCGCGGGCGTGATGCTGGTCTATGTCGTTCTGGTGCTGCTGTTTCATAACTTCGTGACGCCGGTAACGATCTTGCTGTCGCTGCCTCTGGCCATCGGCGGCGCGATCCTGGCGCTGTTCGTGACCGGCAATTCGATCAGCATGGCGGTGGTGATCGGGTTCCTGATGCTGATGGGGATCGTCACCAAGAACTCGATCATGCTGGTGGAGTTCGCGCTGACCTCGATGGCCGGGGGCACCCCGAAGCGCGAGGCCATCCTGGACGCCGTGCACAAGCGCGCGCGGCCCATCGTCATGACCACCATCGCGATGAGCGCGGGCATGGTGCCTTCGGCGCTGGCGACCGGCGAGGGCGGAGAATTCCGGGCGCCCATGGCCATCGCGGTGATCGGCGGACTGATCCTGTCCACGATCCTGTCGTTGCTGTTCGTGCCCTCGCTGTTCTCGGTCATCCATGGCGGGCAGCGGCGCATCTTCGGGTGGATCGGTTATCGCCTCGGTCTGAACCGGGCGCGGGACGTGGTTGCCGAATAGCGGTGGAACCGCCGGCGTCGCGGGCGCATTGGACCCCGCAACGTCAAGGAAGGAGCTGTTTCCATGGCCAGGATTCTCATCATGGCGTCGGATGGATACGAACAATCGGAACTGTTCGTTCCGCTGGAAAAACTGAGGGCGGCCGGGCACGAGGTCGATATCGCGGCCCCGGAACCGGGCGCCATTCGCGCCTGGGCGACGGATGACTGGGGCAAGTCGGTCGAGGCCGGGAAAGGCATCGCCGGCGTTTCGGCCGGGGATTACGACGCGCTGGTCCTGCCGGGCGGGGTCATCAACCCCGATACGCTGCGGCATGACGACAAGGCCGTCGACCTGATCCGCGACTTTTCCGCCGCCTCAAAGCCTATCGCCGCGATCTGCCATGCACCCTGGCTGCTGATCGAGGCGGGGTTGGCAAAGGGTCGGAAAATGACCGGCTATGTCTCGATCCGCACAGATATCGGCAATGCCGGGGCGGATGTGGTCGATGACAGCGTGGTGGTGGATCGCGGCGTGATCACCAGCCGCAATCCGGACGATCTGGACGATTTCGTGGCCGCGATCGAGAAGGCCCTGGCCTGATTGCATCCCGCGACGGGCGGGGCTGTCTGGTCCCAATCCGAACCTACCGGGACGAATGGCGCGGGGCGTTCCGCGCTGAAAAGCGTGACCGGGCTCTTTTCCCGCACGCTCGTCCGGCGCGAAAGAGATTCGTTCCAGTGCAGGGACGCGCAAGCGAAGGAGGCCGGAAAGGCCCCCTTCGCGAATTCGCGGTGCGCCGCCTCAGGCCAGCATCCCCATCGGATTTTCGAGGTGGTCCACGATGGCGTTCAGAAGCTGGGCACCAAGCGCGCCGTCGATCACCCGGTGATCGACCGACAGGGTCATCGACATGACGTTGCGGATCACGATCTCATCATTCTCGACCACCGGTGTCTTGATCCCCGCGCCGACGGCCAGAATCGCGCCGTGAGGCGGATTGATCACCGCGTCGAAATTCTCGATCCCGAACATGCCCAGGTTGCTGACAGCGAAACTGCCACCCAGATATTCGTGCGGGGCCAGCTTCCTGTTCTTGGCGCGACCCGCCAGATCCTTCATCTCGGTGGACAGCTTCGACAGCGTCTTGGCCTCGGCATCCTTCAGGACCGGCGTGAACAGCCCGCCTTCGACCGCGACCGCGACGGCCACATCCGAGGGTTTCAGCTTGATGATCCGGTCGCCCGCCCAGACGGCATTGGCATCGGGCACCTGTTGCAGCGCCAGCGCGCTGGCCTTGATGACGAAATCGTTCACCGACAGCTTCACGCCCCGGCCTTCCAGCTGCTTGTTCAGCGTGGCGCGCAATTTCATCAGCTCGTCCAGCTTGGCCGAGCGGCGCAGATAGAAATGCGGGATGGTCTGCTTGGCCTCGCCCAGCCGCTGGGCGATGGTGCGGCGCATTCCGTCCAGCGTGACCTCTTCGGTTTCGCGATCGGCATAGATCCGGGCAACTGCGTCGGCCGATGCGCCCTTGGGTGCCTCGGCGGGGGCGGCGGCCGCGGGTTTCGCGGGCTCGGTCCTGGCGGGGGCTGTGCCGGGCTTGGCGTTCTCGACATCGGACTTGACGATCCGGCCGCGCGGACCCGATCCGCTGATCGCGGAAAGCTCGATCCCCTTTTCCGCCGCGATCCGGCGGGCGAGGGGCGAGGCAAAGATTCGGTCGCCCTTGTCCGAAGGCGCCGCGGAGGGCGCCTTTGCGGTCCGGGCCTGGCCCTCGACCTCTTTCGGCGCTTCGGCAGGCGCGCGCTTCTCTGGCGCGTCCTGTTCCGGCGCCTCGGGGCCGGGACTGGAAATCTCGCCGATATCGTCGGCGCTTTCGCCTTCTTCCAGCAGCACGGCGATGGGGGTGTTGACCTTCACGCCCGCGCTGCCCTCGTCGACCAGAATCTTTCCGATCTTGCCCTCGTCGACGGCCTCGAATTCCATCGTGGCCTTGTCTGTCTCGATCTCGGCGATGATATCGCCGGACTTGACTTCGTCGCCTTCCTTGACCAGCCATTTGGCCAGCGTGCCTTCCTCCATCGTCGGAGACAGCGCGGGCATCAGGATTTCTGTCGGCATCTCGCTATCCCCTTATTTGTAGGTGACTTTCTTCACCGCCTCGACCACCTCGCCGGGGGTGATCAGCGCGAGTTTTTCCAGGTTGGCGGCATAGGGCATGGGCACGTCCTTGCCGGTGCAGTTGATCACCGGAGCGTCCAGCCAGTCGAAGGCGTTTTCCATGATATAGGCCGACAGATGGTTGCCGATGGCGCCGACCGGAAAACCCTCTTCGACCGTCACCATGCGATTCGTCTTCTTCACCGATTCGATGATCGTGCCGTAATCCAGAGGGCGCAGGGTGCGCAGGTCGATGACCTCGGCCTCTATCCCGTCCTCGGCCAGCGTGTCGGCGGCCTCAAGCGCGTGGGCCATGCCGATGCCAAAGCTGACGATGGTCACGTCGCCGCCCTGACGCGCAATACGGGCCTTGCCGAATGGGATGGTGAAATCGTCCAGATCGGGCACCTCGAAGCTGCGGCCATAGAGGATTTCGTTTTCCAGAAAGATCACCGGGTTCGCGTCGCGGATCGCCTGTTTCAGCAGCCCCTTCGCGTCGGCCGCGGAATAGGGCATCACGACCTTGAGGCCGGGAATCGCCGCATACCACGCGGCGTAGTCCTGACTGTGCTGGGCGCCCACGCGGGCGGCGGCGCCGTTCGGACCGCGGAACACGATGGGGCAACCCATCTGCCCTCCCGACATGTACAGCGTCTTGGCAGCCGAGTTGATGATGTGGTCGATGGCCTGCATGGCGAAGTTGAAGGTCATGAATTCCACGATCGGGCGCAGACCGGCCAGCGCTGCCCCGGTGCCGATACCCGCGAAACCCATTTCGCTGATCGGGGTGTCGACGACCCGGCGCGCGCCGAACTTGTCCAGAAGACCCTGGCTGATCTTGTAGGCGCCCTGGTATTCGCCGACTTCCTCGCCCATCAGGAACACGGTGTCGTCGCGGTCCATTTCCTCTTCCATGGCCTCGCGCAGGGCTTCGCGCACGGTCATGGTCTTCATCTTCGTGCCTTCGGGCCAGTCGGGGCTGCGGTCGGGTTCAGGTGTCTTGACCTTCTCCACCGCCGAGCCGCCGGTCTTGTCGTCTTCCTTGTCGTCGTCCTCGGCTGATTTTGCCTGGGCCGGCCGCGATTCGGGATTCGAGACCTCGATATCGTCGGCCGATTCGCCCTCTTCGACCAGCACGGCGATGGGGGTGTTGACCTTCACGCCCTCGGTCCCCTCGTCAACCAGGATCTTGCCCATCGTGCCTTCGTCGACAGCCTCGAATTCCATCGTGGCCTTGTCGGTCTCGATCTCGGCGATGATGTCGCCCGCCTTGACCTCGTCGCCTTCCTTCTTCAGCCATTTGGCCAGCGTGCCTTCCTCCATGGTCGGCGACAGGGCGGGCATCAGGATTTCGGTTGCCATGTCTTGATCCCCCTCAGGCGTTCTCTTCGGCGCTGCCCTGCGGCAGTTCGCTGGCGTAGATATCGGTCCACAATTCGTCCAGCGCCGGCTCCGGGCTGTCCTTGGCGAATTCGGCCGAGGCGTTCACGATCTCCTTGATTTCCTTGTCCACCGCCTTCAATTCGTCCTCGCTGGCATGTTTGCCCTGCAGCATCAGTTCGCGCACATTCTCGATCGCGTCGCGTTCGTCGCGCATCTTCTGGACCTCTTCGCGGGTGCGGTATTTGGCCGGATCCGACATCGAATGGCCGCGATAACGGTAGGTCATCACTTCGAGGATATAGGGCCCCTTGCCGGCGCGGCAGTGGGCGACGGCCTTCTGGCCGGCCTCCTTGACGGCCAGCACATCCATGCCGTCCACCTGTTCGCCGGGAATGCCGAACGCCTCGCCGCGCCCGAACAGGCTGGTGGATTTTGTCGATCGCTTGACCGATGTGCCCATGGCATATTGATTGTTCTCGATCACGAAGACCACCGGCAGATCCCAGAGTTCGGCCATGTTGTAGGTCTCGTAGACCTGGCCCTGGTTGGCAGCGCCATCGCCGTAATAGACGAAGGTGACGTTGTCGTTGCCCAGGTACTTGTCGGCGAAGGCCAGGCCGGCGCCCAGCGGCACCTGAGCCCCGACGATGCCGTGGCCACCGTAGAAATGCTTTTCGCGGCTGAACATGTGCATGCTGCCGCCCTTGCCTTTGGAATAGCCACCTTCGCGGCCGGTCAGTTCGGCCATGACCCCGTTCGGATCCATGCCGCAGGCCAGCATGTGACCGTGGTCGCGATACGAGGTGACGCGCTTGTCGCCTTCCTTGGCGGCGGCTTCCAGACCGACGACGACGGCCTCCTGTCCGATATAGAGATGGCAGAAGCCGCCGATCAGGCCCATGCCATAGAGCTGCCCGGCCTTTTCCTCGAATCGGCGGATCAGCAGCATGTCGCGATAATATTTAAGCAGTTCGTCCTTTGACGTGTTGGACGCTTCCGTCTTGCTGGCGGCGGGTTTCCTGGCCATGCGGGGATTCCTCCTGGAGGCTGGGGCGGAATAGTTCAGCGTTAAACTATCCGTATCGCATCACCATCAGGGGTGCAATCCGCCAAAGACGGGCCTGTTCAGCGCAGGATGACCTCGTCCGCGCGGACATAGCCCAGAATCTCGCGGGCGCGTTCGTCAAGCAGGTCAAGGTCCAGATATTCGTCGGAAAGACGGCGGGTCAGATTCTGGATCCGGTTCACCTGGGCGCGCAATTCGTCGCGCTGTTCGCGCAATTCGGCGGTCTCGGCCTCGACCTGGATACGGCGCAGGATCCCCGAGGGGCCCTGAACGGCGGCAAAGGCGAAATAGAGGCCCAGCGAGAGGGTCAGCACGATGAAGATCGTGGCGCTGATCGAAAGTCTCTGTGACATGGCCTGCCCGGTGCCTGTGCCTGTTTGGGTCTTGTTCCGGCGTGATCATGCCACAGCCGGATGGAAAGGGGAATTCCCGCCATCACAGCCGCGCGCGGAACGTGGCCTCCAGTCGGCGGGCCTCTGCGTCAAGGCCGAAGGGCGGGTTCAGCACCCACATCCCCGACCCGACCATGCCGTGTCCGGGGCGCGCGGGCGCAAAGCGTATTTCCGTCCGCAATGCCTGCGGGCCGGCCTGCATCAGCGTGTCCAGCATCGCGCGGTGCCGGTCATCGGTCAGGATGGGATACCACAGCGCGATGATGCCGACATTCCATTTGCGTGCGATCTGCGCGATCTGGCGCGGGATGGTGTCGTAATCCGCCTTCACTTCGTAGCTGGGATCGACCAGCAGCACCCCGCGCCGCGGCGCGGGCGGACACACGGCCTGCGCCATCCGGAAGCCGTCCTGACGATGCAGCGTGGCGAAGCCCGCGACACGCGACAGCGCTGCATGTTCCACCGGGTGCAGTTCGGCCAGGTGGGCGCTGTCGCCGGGGCGCAGGAAATGCGCCGCGATCAGCGGAGAGCCGGGATAGGCCTGTGTGCCATGCAGGCGGCGCGTGGCATCGATCGCGGCGATCAGCGGATGGGTTGGCGGCAGCCAGCCTTGTTGCCGGGCCCGCAGGATCCCGGCCTCGGCCTCGCCCGTCTTACGGGCCTCGTCGCTGTCCAGATGATAGAGGCCGCGTCCGGAATGGGTCTCCAGATAGGACAGGGGCTTGTCCTTGCGCGTCAGGTAATCCAGCGCCGCGGCAATCAGCGCGTGCTTGTGCAGATCGGCCAGGTTTCCGGCGTGATAGGCGTGCTGATAGCTGAGCATGACCCGCCATAGCGCGCCCGCGCGCGCCGCGAAAGAGGATCAGTCGGCCCTGGACAATTCCGAATGGCTTTTCAGCACGCGATCGCCGTCGTCCTGTTCGATCAGGTAGGCGGGTTCATCCTTGCTGGCCTTGCGCCTGATGGCCTGACCCTTGATCCGACGCTCGACATCCTCGGTAAAGCTTTCCGTCACCTTGCCGGTGCCGTGACCCTGTCCCCAGTTCCAGCGGACCTTCGTGCCCTCACGGAATTTCTGCATCGTCGCCTCCATCGCGATTCCAGGCGCAATGCGCAGGGCGGGTGGCGGTTCCATCGGCCGAAAAGAAACGCGGCGGCGCCCAGGGAGGAGGAAGGGGCGCCGCCGCTCAACGCTGACCCAGGGAGGAGGGAGGGCCGCGTATGGGGTGCGGTGCAGGCCAGGGAGGAGGAGAGGCCGACACCGCTTGCGATGCGGGCTCGGGAGGGAGGAGGAGTGAGCCCGTCGCATCGGTTTGCCGCAGAACAAGGCGGCTATGGGGTGCGGCGCGGGCCAGGGAGGAGCGGGCCTTCGCCGCGGACGGCAGCCGTGGGAGGAGGAATGGGCTGCCGTGTGCGGTCGCCACGATCGACGTGGCTATGTTCTTTGGCGGCGACCTCCGGGGAGGAGGAGAGGAGGTCGCCGCTGATCCCGACCCAGGGAGGAGGAGAGGGCCGGGAGTTCGAATTCCTTACTTCGCTTCGCCCCAGGCCGCTTCGTGGGCCAGGCGGGTGATCATCGACCGGTTGATCCCGAGGTCGTCGAGGTCACGCGCCGTCAGGGCGTTCAGTTCGCGAACGGTCTGCCGATAGACGGCGCGACGGGCGCGGTTTTCCTGCATCCGCTGAACCGCATTCAGCAGGCGGGTCCGCAGGCCGGTTTCGGCAACGTTCTGAGCCTGAGCGATAACAGCCATGATATTTTCCTTTCACATCTCTCGCGGCTTGCACCCGACCCGGATGGTCCGGTGCTTTCGATGACCCAAAGATGGCCCCTATGCTGCGGATGCACAATGGACGGTTTTCAAATGCTGCCATGCAGCGACCGCAAGGCTCGGCCAATTTATTCATGATTATTAACGTCATGAAGAAGCAGAAAATTCGATCTCAAGTTGACGTTTGCGATAACGCTGCATCGGCAAAAAGGTCCATTCCTTGGTGGGTTGCAGGTTCTGCGGACAGATTGTCGCGGGGGTGCTTGCCCCGGTGTCGGCGATGCTTCATGGTCCCGGAAAACCCAGAGCAAGAGCCTTTCGCCATGCCGACAGATCGCGAAGTTGCCCTAGCGGCAATCGCTGACATAGCCCTTCCAGACGGCCGCACGCTGGGCCAGGCGGACCTGATCCGCGCCTTTGCTGTCGAGCGCGATACCGTGAGATTCGTCCTCGAGGTGGCGGATGCCGAGGCCGCACGGGCGCTGGCCCCGGTCGAGGCCGAGGCGCGCCGGCGGCTGGAGGCGTTGGATGGCGTCGCGAAGGCGCAGATCGTGATGACCGCCGCGGCGTCGAAAGGGCAGCCGGCACGCAGTTCCGGCGGCGGACAGGACGCGCCGCCATCCTTGCAGGTCGGACGCCACCCCACCGCACAGGCGGGGCCGCAGCCGATCGCGGGCGTCAAGCACATCGTCGCCATCGGATCGGGCAAGGGCGGTGTCGGCAAATCGACGGTCTCGGCCAATCTGGCCGTGGCCCTGGCGCGCGCGGGCCGCAAGGTCGGGTTGCTGGATGCCGACATCTATGGGCCCTCGCAGCCGCGCATGATGGGCGTGTCAGGCCGGCCCGCCAGCCCCGATGGGCAACGGATCGAGCCCTTGCGCGCGCATGGGGTCACGGTGATGTCCATCGGCCTGATGCTGCGCGAGGGCGAGGCGGTCGTCTGGCGCGGCCCGATGCTGATGGGCGCGATGCAGCAGATGTTGCAACAGGTGAACTGGGGCGAACTGGACGTGCTGCTGATCGACCTGCCGCCCGGCACAGGCGACGTGCAGTTGAGCCTGTGTCAGAAAGCCTCGGTCAGCGGGGCGATCATCGTCTCGACGCCGCAGGACGTGGCCTTGCTGGATGCGCGTCGCGCCATCGACATGTTCAACAAGCTCAAGGCGCCGATCCTGGGCCTGATCGAGAACATGTCCACCTATATCTGTCCCAATTGCGGCCACGAGGCGCATCTTTTCGGCCATGGCGGCGTGGCCCGCGAGGCCGAGATGCTGGGCCTGCCCTTTCTGGGAGAGATTCCGCTGGAACTGGAGGTTCGTCTGGCGAGCGATTCGGGCCGGCCCATCGCATTGGGCGAGGGTGCGGTCTCTGATGCCTATGCCCGGCTGGCCGACCGGCTGGTTCAGGCCGGAACAGCCTGAAAGGGCGGCCCCTGGGAATGTCCGGGATCGCCCCGCGAAAGGGGCTGGGACTGGATGGGACCGCTCCGAATCTCCCCCTCCCGCATTCGTGATTCGGCGTGATTCCCGCGGTCTTTTCCGTGAATCGGCCCTGCCAATCCTGCCCTTGCGCAACCGCTTGATGCGGTTTTTGCCCTGATGTGGGATTTTCCGCCACACCTCATCGATCGCTAGATATGGTGCCGGTTTCGCCGCTTCTTACCAGAAGGAGTGCGAATCGGAGCGTGGCTTTGCCAAAAGGCTGGAATAGCTGTGTCCCGTCGACAATTTTCTGCAATCATGGGGTGAAGAATTCCATTGCTTCCCATGAATTCCCATGTCACAACAGGATCACGAAGACGGGCAGTGAAGGGGCGTCAAGACCCCTCGAGGCGAAGCAGGTTTCATACAGGCACCCGTTTTCCAAACAAGACCGTCCGCGCGTGCGAGCAGCACCTCCCCCAGGTGGCGCGCGACAGGGCGGGAAACCCCGAAAAGGGGCCCAGTCGATGGGAACGAGGGCGGCGGATCGGGCAGTGGCAGCAGCCCGATCCGCCCTTTCTCTGTCGGGCGGACGGCACGGACGGACAGTGAGGCGGGACACGGGTGGCGCGCAAGTTCAGAGGCACCGACAGCGTCAGGATCGACGGGAAGGGGCGGATGTCCATCCCGGCGCGCTTTCGCAAGGTGTTCGACGCCGGAGACCCCTCCTTTGCCACCAGCAATACCGGCCGCACCCAACTGGTCGCGGTCTATGGTCCGGACTGGTGGAACTGGCTTGAACTCTACACCATCGAAGCCATCGAAGAAATCGACCAGCAGATCGACAGACTGACCCGCGGCAGCAACAAGCGCCGCTGGCTGGAGCAATTGATGAACGGCCAGTCGGTGGATTTGGAGATCGACCGAGAGGGTCGCCTCGTCCTGCCCCAGAAGCTGCGCGAGAAACTGGGTTTCGACAACGGGGTCGAGACCACCTTCGCCTCGCATGGCGACTACATGAAGGTCTATCTGCCCGATTCGCCGCCGAAGGATGTCGAGGAACTGGAGGATTTCGCCGCCTCGAAGGGCCGCGGATTCGATCCCCGCGTCTTCCTGTCGGAAACCGGCGAGGAGGACTAGCCGATGGGACAGCCGCATGTTCCGGTCCTGCTGAAGCCACTTATCCGGGCGGTCGCGCCGGTCGGCGGACGGTGGCTGGACGGCACCTTCGGCGCGGGCGGCTATGCGCGCGGTCTGCTGGATGCCGGGGCGCAGGAGGTGATCGGCGTGGATCGCGACCCTTCCGTCTTTCGCATCGCCGAGGGCTGGGCCGGGCAATACGGCGACCGGCTGCGCCTGGTTCAGGGCACCTTTTCGGATCTGGACCGCCTGGCCGCTGAGCCGCTGGACGGTGTCGTCCTGGACCTCGGGGTCAGTTCGATGCAGCTGGATCAGCCCGAACGCGGTTTTTCCTTCCTGCGCGACGGGCCGCTGGACATGCGCATGGGCGGCGACGGACCCTCGGCCGCCGATCTTCTGAACGAATCGGACGAGGCCGTGATCGCCGATGTGCTGTTCCACTATGGCGAGGAGCGCGCCTCGCGCCGGATCGCGCGCGCCATCGTCGCCTCGCGTCCGCTTGGCCGCACCGGGCAGCTGGCCGAAATCGTCGCATCCTGCCTGCCGCGCGCCAAGCCGGGCCAGAGCCACCCGGCCACCCGAAGCTTTCAGGCGATCCGGATCTGGGTGAACGACGAATTCCGGCAACTGGTCGAGGGCCTGTCGGCGGCCGAGCGCGCTTTGAAACCGGAAGGATACCTGGCCGTGGTCAGTTTTCATTCGCTGGAGGACCGGATCGTCAAGCGATTCATGCAGGCGCGGTCGAACAGCGCCGGCGGCGGCAGCCGACACGCGCCGGTCAGCGACACGGCGCCTCCGGCCTTCCGGCTGCCGTTCCGCCGCGCCATCGGACCCGACCCCGACGAGATGGCGGTCAATCCGCGCGCACGTTCGGCGCTGTTGCGCGTTGCCATCCGCACCGAGGCGCCCGCGGGCGAGATCGGGGCAGGGGCGCTTGCGATGCCGCGACTTCCCGCGAAAGGCGGTGCCTGATGCGGTCGCTGACCTATCTTGCCTGCGTGCTGACCGTCATGGCCCTGGCCTTCTGGGCCTACCGCGAAAACTATCGCACCCAGGCCGCGATCGACGATATGGGGAAAATCCGGCGCGAGATTGCCGGGCTGCGCGAGGATCTGGGCGTCCTGCGCGCCGAATGGGCCTATCAGAATCGCCCCGAAAGGCTGCGTCAGCTGGTCGATCTGAATTTCGAGCGCCTGCTGCTGGTGCCTCAGGAAATGGGGCAGGTCGTGGAATTGGGTCATGTCGACTATCCCAAGCCCGCCGCGCCTGTCGAAGAACCGAACGTCGATCCCGCCTCCGAGGAGCAAAAGCCATGATCCGAACCCCCCTGCGCCCTTTGGCCCGGATCCTTCGCGCCCGCGAGCGGGGCGAGAACCCGGACGAGATCGAGGCCGAGAACCGTCGCCGCCGTCACGAGGCGATCCAGGACAAGGCCCGCAGGCGGGCCGAGGGACGGCTGGTCCTTCTGGCCGGCTGTTTCGTGCTGGCCTTTGGCACCGTCGGCGCGCGCATGGCGGCGCTGGCCAACAGCCAGCCCAGCGAGCCACGGGCCGAGGTCATGTCCTCGCAGATCATGTCGCAGCGTGCGGACATCGTCGATCGGCGCGGGCGGGTTCTGGCCACCAATCTGCTGACCTATTCGCTTTATGCCCGTCCGCAGGACATGATCGACCCGATCCGCGCGGCCCAGGGGCTGACGAAGGTCTTTCCCGATCTGGATCTTGCGCGATTGACCAAGGATTTCACCGGCAAACGCAAATTCCTGTGGATCAAGCGCAAGATCAGTCCCGAACAGATGCAGGCGGTCCATGATCTGGGCGAACCGGGACTGCTGTTCGGCCCGCGCGAGATGCGGATCTATCCCAACGGAAACATTGCCAGCCATATCCTGGGAGGATCGCGATTTGGCAAGGAGGGCGTCAGCAGCGCCGAGGTGCTGGGCGTGGCGGGCGTCGAGAAGGCGTTCGACGGCTGGCTGCGCGATCCATCGAACGAGGGCGCACCACTGGAATTGTCCATCGACCTGACCGTGCAGACGGCGCTGGAGGAGGTTCTGGCCTCGGGGATGAAACTGATGAGCGCCAAGGGCGCCGCCGCGATCCTGATGGAGGTCAAGACCGGCGAGATCGTCGCCATGGCCAGCCTGCCCGATTTCGACCCGAATAACAGGCCACGGCCGCTGCTGAAGGGTGATCCGTCGGACAGCCCGCTGTTCAATCGCGCCGTTCAGGGGCAATACGAGCTGGGCTCGACCTTCAAGATCTTTCCGGTCGCGCAGGCGCTGGATCTGAAGCTGGTGAACCCGAATTCGATCATCAATACGACCACCCCGATGAGGTTCGGGAAATATCGGATCAACGATTTCGACGATTATGGCCCGCAACTCAGCGTGACGAGTGTCATCGTGAAGTCCTCGAACGTGGGCACGATCCGGATCGCACAGCTTCTGGGACCGGATCGGCAGCGGGAATTTCTGAAACGGCTTGGCCTGTTCGAGCCGTCGCCGATAGAACTGGTCGAAGCGCCAACCGGTCTGCCGCTGGTGCCGTCGCGCTGGCCGCCAGTGACGGCGGCGACCGTCGCCTATGGCCAAGGCATTGCCGTCAGTCCGCTGCATCTGGCCTCGGCCTATGCAACGATCGGCAATGACGGAATCAAGGTCACGCCGACCCTGATCCGCGGTCGCAAGCGCCCCGAGGGCGAACGGCTGCTGTCCACCCGCGCCGCGCAACAGGCCGTCGCCATGCTGCGTCAGGTGGTCGTGCGCGGCACCGCCACCCGGGCCGAGGTCGAGGGATACGAGATCGGCGGCAAGACCGGCACCGCCGACAAGCCACGTCCATCGGGCGGCTATTATAAAAACAAGGTGGTCTCGAGCTTCGCTTCGATCTTTCCAACCAGCGATCCGCAATACGTGTTGGTCGTGACGCTTGACGAGCCCTCGATCACCACCAATTACGGCGGCGAAAGCCGCACCGCGGGAACGACCGCGGTGCCGGTGGCGGCAGAACTGGTTCGGCGTCTGGGACCGCTGCTGGGCCTGGAACCCAGGACCGAAGAAAAGCTGCCGGTCTTTGCCGCCCGCTACCAGCCGCGTGTTGAATCGGCTGCGGACGATGGGATAAAGCTCGTCGCGAACAAATGACGGGTGAGATCGTGGGGCAGGGCAGAAAGACGCTGGCGCAACTGGGCCTGCGGGCCAGGGATGGGCTGGATCCCGCGATCACCGGACTTTCGCTGGATAGCCGGACGGTCAGGCCGGGCCATCTGTTCGCCGCCCTGCCGGGATCGGCGATGCATGGGGCGGAATTCATTCGCTACGCCCTGCGCATGGAGGCGGCGGCGGTGCTGACCGACCGCGCCGGGGCGGACATCGCGGCCGGGGCGCTGGCCGATTGGGATGGCGCGCTGATCATCGCCCAGGATCCGCGCGCGGCCCTTGCCGGAGCCGCGGCCCTGTGGTTCGAGACGCAGCCGCGTCATGTGGTGGCCGTCACCGGCACATCCGGCAAGACCTCGGTCGCCAGTTTCACCCGCCAGATCTGGCAGTCGCTGGGCCACAGTGCGATCAGCCTTGGCACGATGGGCGTTCAGGGCGATTTCGAGGCTGCGTTGAAGCACACGACGCCCGATCCGCTGACCCTGCACCGCATCCTGTCCGAGGCCGCCCAGGCCGGCGTGAGCCATGCGGCGATGGAGGCATCCAGCCACGGACTGGACCAGCGGCGTCTGGACGGTGTGCGAATCGAGGCGGGCGCATTCACCAATTTCAGCCAGGATCATCTGGATTACCATGCCAGCTTTGACGACTATTTCGCCGCCAAGGCATTGCTGTTCAATCATATTCTGGAAGAAGGCGAAGCTGCTGTCGTCAATGTCGATAGCCAGCGCGGCCGCCAGATGGCCGAAATCGCAACGGATCGTGGCCTGGCCCTGACCAGCATCGGCACGGGCGAGGACGCGATGCTGCGAATTCTGGGGCAGCGTTTTAACGCGACCGGGCAGGATCTGCGCTTTTCGGTCATGGGGCAGCCGCAGATGGTGCGCCTGCCGCTGATCGGCGGTTTTCAGGCGGAAAACGTGTTGGCGGCGATGGCGCTGGCCATGGCCTCGGGCGATGCGGCCGGGGATATCATGCGCGTTCTGCCCGATCTGCGCACCGTACGCGGTCGAATGCAACTCGTGGCGCAGCGCGAGAACGGTGCCGCGGTCTTTGTCGATTACGCCCACAAGCCCGGCGCGGTGATCGCGGCCCTGCAATCGCTGCGCCCGCATGTGATGGGCCGGATCGTTGTTGTCATCGGCGCCGGCGGCGACCGCGACCGCGCCAAGCGCCCACTGATGGGTGAGGCTGCCCGAGACCATGCCGACGTGGTCATCGTGACGGATGACAATCCGCGGACCGAGGATCCCGCCGCCATCCGCCATGCCATCCTGCAGGGTGCGGGCCCCGAGGCGACCGAGGTCGCCGACCGGGCCGAGGCGATCCTGCGCGGCGTCGATGCCTTGCAACCGGGCGATGCCTTGCTGATCGCGGGCAAGGGACACGAGACCGGCCAGATCGTCGGGCAGGATGTCTATCCGTTCGACGATGCCGAACAGGCCTCGGTCGCGGTCGCCGCGCTGGATGGCCGCATATGAGCCTTTGGAACGCGCAGGACGCCGCCGCCGCCACCGGAGGGCGAGCGCAGGGGAATTGGACTGCTTCGGGCGTGTCCATCGACACGCGCAATATGGCGCCCGGGGATCTGTTCATCGCGCTGAAGGATACGCGCGACGGCCATGAATTCGTGCAGCGCGCGCTGCAACAGGGTGCGGCAGCCGCCATGGTCAGCCGTATTCCCGAAGGCGTCGCCGCCGGGGCGCCGCTGCTGGTCGTGCCCGACGTTCTGCGCGGCCTCGGGGATCTGGGCCGGGCCGGCCGGGCGCGGATGGTCGGCAAGGTGGTTGCGATCACCGGCTCGGTCGGCAAGACCTCGACCAAGGAGATGGCGCGGGCAGCCCTGAGCGGGCAGGGGCGCATCCACGCGGCCGAGGCCAGCTACAACAACCACTGGGGGGTGCCGCTGACGCTGGCACGGATGCCTCCCACCACGGATTTCGCCATCCTCGAGATCGGCATGAACCATCCCGGCGAGATCGCGCCGCTGTCGCGACTGGCCCGTCCGCATGTGGCGCTGATCACCACCGTCGCGGCGGCGCATCTGGAGGCCTTCGGCGCGATCGAGGGGATCGCCCGCGAGAAGGGCGCGATCTTCGAGGGATTGCAGAATGCGGGAACCGCGATCATCCCCGAGGATCTGGAGGTGACGCCAATCCTGCGCGCCTGCGCGGATGCGGCGGGCGCGATCGTCGTGGGCTTCGGACACAAGGCGATGGCGCGGCTGGTCGGGGCCGAACCGGTCAACGGGCGCCTGCGGTGCCGCGCCCGGATTTCGGGCGAGACGGTCGATTTCACGCTGAACACGACCGGAACTCATTTCGCGCTGAACGCGGTCGGCGTTCTGGCCGCCCTGGCGGCGGCCGGGGCCGAACTGCATGACGCCGCCGCGCATCTGTCGGACTGGCAGACGCCGAAGGGCCGCGGCGCGGTCGAACAACTGTGCGGGTTCGAACTCATCGACGATGCCTTCAATGCCAATCCGGCCTCGCTGGCGGCCGGCTTGGCGATGCTGGCCGGCCTTCCGGGCCGCCGTCGGATCGCGATTCTGGGCGACATGCTGGAACTGGGCAACGACGAGGTGGCGCTGCATCGCGCTGTGGCCGTCGACCCGGCGATGCAGGCGATCGATCTGGTCCATTGCGCCGGCCCCCGGATGCGGCATCTGCACGAGGCACTGTCCGGTGCCAGGCAGGGCATCTGGACCGAAAGCGCCGCAGAACTGGCCGCGCGGGTGGACGATCTGGTCGCGCCGGGCGATGTGGTGCTGGTCAAGGGGTCGAAATCCTCCAGGATTTCGGCCGTGGTCGAGGCGCTGCGCAACAAGATGAAGGGATGACCCGATGCTCTACTGGCTGAGCAGCCTGTCCGAGGGCGGCGACCTCTTCAACCTTTTCCGCTACATCACCTTTCGCGCCGGCGCGGCTTTCTTTACCGCGCTTATCTTCGGTTTCATCTTCGGGCCGCCGCTGATCAACTACCTGCGCCGCACCCAGAAGAAGGGCCAGCCGATTCGCGACGATGGCCCCGAGACCCATCTGATCAAGGCGGGGACGCCGACGATGGGCGGGCTGCTGATCCTGTCGGCGCTGTTCGTGTCCACGCTGCTATGGGCGCGGCTGGACAACGGCTATGTCTGGATCGTGCTGACGGTGACGGCGGGCTACGCGGTGATCGGTTTCGCCGACGATTATTCCAAGATCAGCAAGATGAACACCAAGGGCGTGCCGGGACGGGTACGGATCGCGCTCGGGCTGGCGCTTGCCTTCGTCGCCTCGGCCTGGGCGATGTGGCTGCATCCGGCAGGTCTGAGCGGACAATTGGCGCTGCCGGTCTTCAAGGACACGCTGATCAATCTGGGCGTGTTTTTCATCCCCTTCGGCATGCTGGTCATCGTGGGCGCGGCCAATGCAGTGAACCTGACCGACGGTCTGGACGGACTGGCAATCATGCCGGTGATGATCGCCGCCGGCACGCTGGGCGTCATCGCCTATACGGTCGGCCGGGCCGACTTTACCGAATATCTGGGCGTCTACCACGTGCCGGGGTCGGGCGAGATCCTGATCTTCGTCGCCGCCCTGATCGGCGGAGGCCTGGGCTTTCTGTGGTATAACGCGCCTCCGGCGGCGGTCTTCATGGGCGATACCGGCAGTCTCGCCCTTGGCGGCGCGCTTGGCGCCATCGCGGTGGTGACCAAGCACGAGATCGTGCTGGCCGTCGTCGGCGGCCTTTTCGTGGTCGAGGCGCTCAGCGTCATCATCCAGGTGCTCTACTTCAAGCGCACCGGCAAGCGCGTCTTCCTGATGGCCCCGATTCACCACCATTTCGAAAAGCTGGGCTGGAAGGAACCGCAGATCGTGATCCGCTTCTGGATCATCGCGCTGGTCCTTGCGCTGATCGGGCTGGCGACGCTGAAATTGCGCTAGGCTTTGCCTTGGTGCAAATATCCTCGGGGGTCCGGGGGCAGACAGCCCCCGGCTTGAACTTCAGGTGTGACGGATGATCCCGGTACAGGGTGTCGAAAACCAGACGATCGCGATCCTCGGCCTCGGCCGGTCGGGCAGGGCCACGGCGACGGCGCTTGTCGCTGGCGGCGCGCAGGTCATCGCCTGGGACGACGGGGCCGATACCCGCGCGGCGGCCGAGGCCGAGGGGCTGCGCATCATCGATCTGGCACGCGATGACGCATGGTCCGGCGTCACCGCCCTGATCACCTCGCCCGGGATTCCGCATCTGTATCCCAAACCGCATCCGGCAATCGCGCGGGCCTATGCCCTTGGGGTGCCGGTCGACAACGATATCGGGCTGTTCTTTCGCAGCTTTGCCACCGCCGACTGGGACGGGTTCGACCGGGCGCCGCGCGTGATCGCGGTGACCGGATCGAACGGCAAGTCCACCACCACCGCGCTGATTCACCATATCTTGCAAGAATGCGGCCGGCCGACCCAGATGGGCGGCAATATCGGCACCGGCGTCCTGTCTCTGGCGCCGGCGACGGATGGCGAGGTGGTGGTGCTGGAATTGTCCAGCTATCAGACCGACCTGGCCCGCGCGCTGACCCCGGATATTGCGGTTTTCACCAACCTGTCGCCCGATCATCTGGACCGTCACGGCGGTCCGGGCGGCTATTTCGCGGCCAAGCGGCGGCTGTTTGCGGAAGGCGGGCCGGATCGTGCGGTGATCGGCGTGGACGAGATCGAGGGACTTTATCTGGCCGATCAGATGCAGGTGGGCCCGGCCGATGACCGGGTGATCCGGATCTCGGCCGGGCAGAAGCTGGACCGCGCCGCCTGGTCTGTCTTCGCGCGCAAGGGCTTTCTGGCGGAATACCGCAAGGGGCGTCAGGCAGGCTCGATCGACCTGCGGGCGATCAAAGGGCTGCCTGGCGCGCATAATCATCAGAATGCCTGCGCGGCCTATGCCGCCTGCCGCGCGGTGGGGCTGGCGCCGCGCGATATCGAGGCGGCCCTGAACAGCTTCGCCGGCCTGCCGCATCGCAGCCAGCTGGTCGCGGAAATCGGCGGGGTGCGTTTCGTCAACGATTCCAAGGCCACCAATGTCGATGCCGCCGCCAAAGCCTTGCAAGCCTTCGATAAAATCCGCTGGATCGCGGGCGGGCTGGGCAAGGACGGCGGAATCGCGGGGTTGGTGCCGCATCTGGACCGGGTCGCGAAAGCCTATCTGATCGGTCATTCGGCCCGCGACTTCGCGCTGGAGATCGGCCAGACCCCGTGCGAGATCGCCGAGACGATGGAGCAGGCGGTGGCCCGTGCGGCGGCCGAGGCTCAGCCCGGCGAAACGGTGCTGCTGGCGCCCGCGGCGGCCAGCTTTGACCAATATCCGAATTTCGAGAAACGCGGCGAGCATTTCACCGCGCTGGTCCAGGCACTGACGGCGCGCTGACACAGCCCCGACGATCCGCGCGATGGCGGCGGGCGTTGCAGATGCGGTGCGCGCAACAGCCGTCTTGCGGCCCGGGCGGAAAGACCCTGCAATTGCAGGGTTTTTGGCCGCACAGCCCGTGCACCGGGGCGACACAGGCTGTGCACAGGGCGTGCACAGCCTGCCAGGGCCGCGCGTTCGGGGGCCTGTTTCGGCGCGGATCAGGCCCAGTCCGGCGGCCGCTTTTCCAGGAAAGCCGTGATGCCCTCGTCGGTTTCGGGCAGCATCATGTTCGCGCACATCGTGGCGCCGGCGCTGTCATAGGCCGCGTCCAGCCCGAGGCGAAGCTGTTCGTGGAAGGCACGTTTGCCCATCCGCACGGCGGCGGGCAGTTTCGCGGCGATGGTCCGGGCCATGTCATCGGCGGTCTCGGCCAGCGCCTCGGGCGGAACCACCCGGTTCACCAGGCCCAGATCCCGCGCGCGCTCGGCGGTGATGAACGCACCCGTGGTCAGCATCTCGAAGGCGGCCCTGGGCGGCACCGCACGGCAAAGCGCCACCATCGGCGTGGAACAGAACAGGCCGATATTCACGCCATTGACGCCGAAACGCGCCCCCTGCGCCGCGATTGCGAGATCGCAGGAGGCGACAAGCTGGCAGCCGGCGGCGGTGGCGACGCCCTGGACCTGGGCAATGACCGGCTGGGGTAGGGCCGGGATCATCTGCATCAGGGCGGCGCAACGCGCGAAAAGCCGTTCATAGGCGGCGCGGCCGGCATCATCATCGGCCCGTGCCTGCTGCATCTGGCGCAGATCGTGACCGGCCGAGAACGCCTTGCCCTCGGCCGCGACGATCACCGCGCGGATCCGCCCATCGGCCTGGATGTCGCGGAAGGCCGCGATCAGCGTCTCGATCATCTCGAGCGAGAGGGCGTTGACATTGGCCGGGTCGTTCAGGGTCAGCCGCGCGACATGGCCGCTGTCCTGCCGTTTCACGAGGTCGGGCATCTTGATCTCTCCTGCTTTTGGCGAAAGCCTAGGCCCGGACGGGGCAGGGGGAAAGCATGGATCTGGCGATGGATGCGGCGGCGCTGAACGCGTTTCTGGCGCGGGACTTTCCGCAGGTGGCAGGCACGTTCCGTGTCGAACGGGTCGAGACGGCGATTCTGGTCACGCGGCTGCGCGTGGATGACAGCCACCTGCGCCCCGGAGGCACGATCAGCGGTCCCTCGATCTTTGCGCTGGCCGATCTGGCCATCTATTGCGCGATCCTGTCGCGGATCGGGCCGGTGGCGCTGGCGGTCACGACCAATGCCTCGGTCGATTTCATGCGCAAGCCGCTTTGCGATCGCGACCTGCTGGCCGAGGCGCGGGTGCTGAAACTGGGCCGCGTTCTGGCCGTGGCCGAGGCGCTGATCTTTTCGGACGGCGACAGCGCGCCGGTCGCGCGCTGTTCGATGACCTATTCGATCCCGCCACGGCGCTGAGGCCGAACCGCGAGGGGCGCCCGATGAGGCGGTCTTGTCATTTTCGGCCCGGTTTTCAGGCGGCCTTGTTGAGGTATTTTGATACCTATATCGCAAGCCATTGATATCGCGTCGATAAACGTCGCGAGGGGATCTTGATTTCCTGGCGCGAATCGCGGACAAGCCCGCATCCGAATTCCACAACCCGCAAGGGGCGATCCAAGATGAAGACCTATACCGCTAAACCGGCGGAGATCGAGAAGAAGTGGATCCTGATCGACGCCGAGGGCGTCGTTCTGGGCCGTCTCGCCTCGATCATCGCCACCCGCCTGCGTGGCAAGCACAAGCCGACCTTCACCCCGCACATGGACATGGGCGACAACGTGATCGTCATCAATGCCGACAAGGTGCAGATGACCGGCAACAAGCGCGACGACAAGAAATATTACTGGCATACCGGTCATCCGGGCGGCATCAAGCACCGCACCGCGCGCCAGATCCTGGAAGGCGCCCATCCCGAGCGTGTCGTGACCAAGGCCGTCGAGCGCATGATCAGCCGCAACAAGCTGGGCAAGCAGCAGATGACCCATCTGCGCGTCTATGCCGGGACCGAGCACCCGCACGAGGCGCAGCAACCCGAGGTTCTGGACGTCAAGGTCCTGAACGCCAAGAACACCCGGAGTGCCTGATCATGGCTGAAGACATCAAGACCCTCGACGATCTGAAGTCGGCCGTCTCGGACGGCGATCTGGCCGTGGCCGAGCCCGCCCCCACGCGCGAGCCGCAGCGCGATTCGCTGGGCCGCGCCTATGCGACCGGCAAGCGCAAGGATGCGGTCGCCCGCGTCTGGGTAAAGCCCGGTTCGGGCAAGGTCACCGTGAACGGCAAGGACATCAACGACTACTTCGCCCGTCCGGTGCTGCAGATGATCCTGAAGCAGCCCTTCGACGTGGCCGGCGTCGCCGGTCAGTATGACGTGCAGGCGACGGTGAAGGGCGGCGGCCTGTCCGGCCAGGCCGGCGCGGTCAAGCACGGCATCAGCCAGGCGCTGCAACTGCACCAGCCCGGCCTGCGCGCGGCGCTGAAGGCGGCCGGTTTCCTGACCCGCGACAGCCGGGTGGTCGAGCGCAAGAAATACGGTCGTGCGAAAGCCCGCCGCAGCTTCCAGTTCTCGAAGCGCTGATCGGGTCTTCGCCCGATCCGGCATGTCAGGGCGCGGGCCATCAGGTCCGCGCCTTTTGCGTTTGCGCCCGCGGTCCGGACGCCGCCGGGCCGCCGTCTCGCGCGTGGGCCGACCGGCACGGGCGGGCGGCCGCTGCGCCTGCCGCGACAGAGGCCGCCGAAAGATCAGGCAGTTGCAAGAAATTTTGGCCGGGCCGTCATTTTTCTGTTGCGGTTCTGGTCGGCAGGGCCTAGATACGCCTTCACCGATCGGGCCTGAGGGTTTGATTGGTTCGGGGCTTCGGGTTTTGGCTTTGGGGTTTCGGGAGATTATCCGGGATGGATGGCCGTTGGGGCGTCGTGAGAGTGGCGCGTCTTCGGTGATTGTTGTTT
>NZ_JBSXNM010000042.1:260000-261939 GCF_056857655.1 Paracoccus sp. L-17 | reverse complement strand
GACCTTCAGGTTATGAGCCTGACGAGCTACCGGGCTGCTCTACCCCGCGCCGGTTTGAGCTTTTTCTGGCGGGCTGCTCGGGCCCCTGGGTTGGGCGCGCGGGTCCTGGCCTGCGCTGCCTTTCATGTCAGAGAATCTGTCGTCTCTTTCCAGGTCTGGCGGTGACCTACTCTCCCACGTCTTGAGACGCAGTACCATTGGCGCGACGGCACTTAACGGCCGAGTTCGGGATGGGATCGGGTGTTTTGCTCGTGCTTTGGCCACCAGACCGGGAAAGAGACGATCGGCGCCTTCCCCATCGGGGAAGATGTTGTCCAAGGATGTTTCTGGGAGGAAGGCTTTTCCTGCGCCTTTCGGGCGCGGGAAGTCTGTCTTCTTCCGGATCAGATCAAGCCAATCGAGCCATTAGTACCGGTCAACTGAACGCATTGCTGCGCTTACATCTCCGGCCTATCGACGTGGTGGTCTTCCACGGCTCTCAAGGGAGACCTTGTTTCGAGGGGGGCTTCCCGCTTAGATGCCTTCAGCGGTTATCCTGTCCGTTCATAGCTACCCAGCACTGCCGTTGGCACGACAACTGGTCCACCAGTGGAACGTCCACCCCGGTCCTCTCGTACTAGGGGCAGCTCCTCTCAAGTCTCCAACACCCACGGCAGATAGGGACCGAACTGTCTCACGACGTTCTAAACCCAGCTCACGTACCTCTTTAAATGGCGAACAGCCATACCCTTGGGACCTGCTCCAGCCCCAGGATGAGATGAGCCGACATCGAGGTGCCAAACGATGCCGTCGATATGGACTCTTGGGCATCATCAGCCTGTTATCCCCAGCGTACCTTTTATCCGTTGAGCGATGGCCCTTCCACTCGGGACCACCGGATCACTATGGCCGTCTTTCGACTCTGCTCGACTTGTCAGTCTTGCAGTCAGGCTGGCTTCTGCCATTGCACTCAACGAGCGATTTCCGACCGCTCTGAGCCAACCTTCGCGCGCCTCCGTTACTGTTTGGGAGGCGACCGCCCCAGTCAAACTACCCGCCACGCAGGGTCCCGGATCCGGATCACGGACCGCGGTTAGACATCAGATGAGCGAAGGGCGGTATCTCAAGGATGGCTCCACGGGAACTGGCGTTCCCGCTTCAAAGCCTACCGCCTATCCTGCACATCGCGCGCCTGATGCCAGTGCGAAGCTGTAGTAAAGGTGCATGGGGTCTTTCCGTCTAACCGCGGGAAGTCTGCATCTTCACAGACAATTCAATTTCGCTGAGTCCACATTTGAGACAGCGGGGAAGTCGTTACGCCATTCGTGCAGGTCGGAACTTACCCGACAAGGAATTTCGCTACCTTAGGACCGTTATAGTTACGGCCGCCGTTTACCGGGGCTTCAATTCAAGGCTTGCACCTCTCCTTTTAACCTTCCGGCACCGGGCAGGCGTCAGACCCTATACGTCGCCTTGCGGCTTCGCAGAGCCCTGTGTTTTTAGTAAACAGTCGCCACCCCCTGGTTTGTGCCCCCGACCGATGCTTGCGCACCAACCGGGCCTCCTTCTCGCGAACTTACGGAGGTATTTTGCCGAGTTCCTTAAATGTGGTTCTCTCAAGCGCCTTGGTATTCTCTACCAGTCCACCTGTGTCGGTTTCGGGTACGGTCTCATGGAGGGCTATTTCCAGGAACCCCTCAGCAGCCCGATCAATCCGTTAAGATCGAACGACCTTCGGGATCCGTCACCATCTCCTGGCCCAGGAATATTAACCTGGTTCCCATCGACTACGCCTTTCGGCCTCGCCTTAGGGGCCGGCTTACCCTGCTCAGATTAGCTTTAAGCAGGAACCCTTGGACTTTCGGCGACAGGGTCTCTCACCCTGTTTGTCGCTACTCATGTCAACATTCTCGCTTCTGATCACTCCACCGGATGCCTCACGGCCCGGCTTCACAGTCAG